>DATNBG010000181.1:0-4113 GCA_035572075.1 Roseiarcus sp.
AGCGGCGGCCGCTGAACACCATCCCACCCTGCTCGAGGACAACCCTTCCTCCGGTTAAGAGCCAACCTCACGCCGCAATCCGGCGCTTATTGATGGTATCGCTCCCGCCGCGTCGCGAGCCCGGCGCGTCGAAAGCCGGGCAGCACGGCCTTGTCCCCAAAGCTGCGCCGGAGAGAGCCTCAGTCTCGATCGAAGGAGATCCCTGCAATGACCTCAGTCTATCCGGCCTCCACTCCCGAAGTCGCCCGCAAACGGCGCGAACTGACACCCGGCCAATCGGAGGCGTTCCAGACGTTCAGCAAAGCCGTCTTTGCGGACGGAGCGCTTTCCGCCAAATTCAAGCAGATCGTCGCGGTCGCCGTCGCCCATGTGACCCAATGTCCTTACTGTATTCAGGGCCACACAAAGGCGGCGCTGCGGTCCGGAGCGACCCCGGAGGAGTTGATGGAAGCGGTTTGGGTGGCGGCGGAGATGCGCGCCGGCGGCGCCTTCGCCCATTCGACCATCATGCTGACGGCCTTGGCCGAAGGGCAGGAGCGTCCAAATCAGCGACCCGCTCCGTAGATTAGCGCCGCGCCGACCGTCCAAAGCCGAAATGGCCGTCGTCGGGGCGACCACGGGGATCCCGACATTATGTTGACAAATCCAGAATGGAAGCCTACCATTTCTAAATCATCAGAAGCGTTCCCGGCTTGCCGGGCGTCGCGGCCGAGGAGATCAAAAGACGAGGGAGCGCTGAGACGCCCTGAACACAAACTGAGATGCGGGTCGGATTTTTTTATTTTTCCGCTCGTAACTCTTTGAAAAGTTTCGATTCGGAAAAATAAATGCTAGTAAACGCCAGCTATTTTACTGGCGCTTACGAGCGTTTTTGTGGGTTTTATTGGCGTTTGCTCGCGCCGAGTTCGCGCCGCGCCCGCTCATAAAGCATGTTGGCGAGCGCGACCCGAGCATTGGCGCTCTCCCGCGCCTCGAGGGGCTGCCGGTCGGGATGATTGCGCCAGAGGAAATTACGCCATCGCGACGTGAGTTGATCGAGGGTCAGCGCCGCCCCGAGGCCGAGCTCGGCGGCGACCTCGGCCGGCGTGTCGGCGTGAGGGCAGGCTTCTTCGCGCGGCGCGGGCGGGGGCCGGTCCAGGGGCTCGTCCGTCCAGTCCAGCGCGAGGCCGAACCGCGCCTCGCCGCCGGAAGGAGGCGCGGAGCCGAGGGGTACGCCTCCCCGCATGCGGGGCCGTTGCGTGAGCGTGGGCTCCCCGCCGTCCGGAACGCGGCCTTGCGCCTCGTCGAGGGCGCGCTCGAACGCTTCGCTCCGGCGGTCGGACATGGGTCGCGCGGTCTCGATTGAAGGGGTCAGCCCGCGGCGCGCCGGCCGCTAGAAGGCCGCCCGGACGGCGAGGCCTCGTCCTTTTCGCGGTCGGCTACGACGCAGTTTCTGCCATGCGCCTTGGCCTCATAGAGGCGTTGGTCGGCCCGCTGCAGAAGATCGGTCGCCGACTCCTCCGCCCTCAGCCTCGCGAGCCCGAACGAGGCGGTCACCTTGCCGATCCGCTCGCCGCTCGGCTCGATGGTCCATTGCTTGGACTCGAGGGCGCCCCGGATCCGCTCGACCGCGGTCGCGGCCTCCGCGAGCCGCGCGCCCGGGAAGATCAGCGCGAACTCCTCGCCGCCGAAGCGCGCGACCTTGTCCTGTCCGCGCACGTTCTTGACCAGGATGCCCGCGAACAGGCGCAAGAGGCGATCGCCGACCAGATGGCCGAAGCGGTCGTTGACCTGCTTGAATTTGTCGATGTCGGTCAGCGCGAGGCAAAGATTGTCGCCCCCTTTTCGCGCCTTCTCCACCTCTTCGATGAAGCAGGCGTTGAAGAAGCGCCGGTTGCCGATCGCGGTCACCACATCGCGCAGGCCCGCCTCTTCCGCCCGTTCGAGGTTCGATTGCAGCTGGACGACCTGGAGGCGCGATTCTTCAAGCTGGTTCCTGACGCTGTAGAGCTTGTCGCGCATGTCGCGATTGTCCTCTATGAGAGCCAGCACGATCTCCTTGATCGGGCCAACGGTTTCTTGCCGCGACAGGCGCTCGCTGGCGCCGTCGAGCCGCGACGAAAAGCTCTCGCTGTCGGTCAGATGGGCCTGAAGCACCTTTGAGACATGGCGCAGGACGCGGTCGACCTTTTCCTCCCTGGCGGCCGCCTCCTGGCGTGCCGCCGCTTGCCCGCCGCGTTGAGCTGGGGCCTGCGCGGCCCTCATCGTCAAGCGCCCGAGCGCGACGCCGAGCCAGCCGAGCAGCACAAGCTCAAGGAACGGCGTTTCGCCTGGGATCAAGGCCCGCAACGCGCTGAGCGCTTCGTTCGGAACCAACGGCCCCAGCGCGGTCAGCGCCACAGCGCCCACCAAGACCGCGCCGAGCGCATAACCCGCGTGGGCTGGCGATCCGATGAACCTCAGGGCTTTCATCTTCGCCCCGATCCCTTTGCGGAGCGCGCGCCGGAAGGCGGCGCGGCCCGCTTCGCTCGCGGGGAGTCCACCCGGGTGTGAAGTCCGCGTTCCGCGTGGCGCATTCCGGCCGGCCTTCGATCGACGCGCGCGCACGGGCCATCATGGCTGGCCGCCAGGCGCTTAGGCCGGCGATAACGCGATGGGACAGGTCCAATCATCCGGACCCCATCCCGGTTTAACGCCTTCAGGTTACGGTTCTGTAAGCGCGCGGCGGCCAATCCGCCAGAGCGGCGCCCAAGCCCCCGTTGCCCAATTCGCCGAGACTGTGCGAGCATGCCGAGACGGGAGGAGACGCAGAGCATGGCGATCGAAGGGCGTAGCGACGCCGCGAAGGGCGACAGGATCAGACTGGGGATGGTCGGCGGCGGGGAAGGGGCTTTCATCGGCGCCGTCCACCGAATCGCCTCCCGCATCGACAATCATTACGAGGTCGTCGCCGGCGCGTTGTCGTCGACGCCGGAGAAAGCTCGCCGTTCGGGCGCGGCGCTTGGCCTCGCGGCGGACCGGATTTACGACGACTACGAAAGCATGGCGAAGGCCGAGGCCAGGCGCGCCGACGGGATCGAGGCGGTCGCCATCGTCACCCCGAACAACGTCCACGCCGGACCGACGTACGCCTTCCTCAAGGCCGGCGTCCATGTGATCTGCGACAAGCCGCTGACCGTTAGTCTCGCTGAAGCGAAAAAGATGCGCGCCGCGGTCGAAAAATCGGGCCTCGTCTTCGCGCTGACCCACAATTACACCGGCTACCCGCTGGTGCGCCGCATGCGTGAGATGGTCGGCGCGGGCGAACTCGGCGAGATCCGCCTCGTTCAGGCCGAATATCCGCAGGACTGGCTGACCGGCGCGACCGAGGCCGCCGGCAACAAGCAGGCCGAGTGGCGCGTCGATCCGAAACGTTCGGGCGCGGGCGGCTCGCTCGGCGACATCGGCACCCACGCTTACAATCTCGCGGACTACGTGACCGGACTCGAGCTCGCCGAGCTTGCCGCCGACCTCACCTCATTCGGCGCCGGGCGTCAGCTCGACGACAATGCGCAGATCATGCTGCGCTACGCCAATGGCGCGCGCGGCGCGATCTGGGCGAGCCAGGTCGCCCCCGGCAACGAGAACGGCCTCATGCTGCGCGTCTACGGGACCAAAGGCGGTCTTCACTGGCGGCAGGACAATCCGAATTATCTTTTCTGGACGCCGTATGAAAAATCGACCCGCATCATCACGCGCGGCGGGCCGGATTCGGGGGAGGCGGCGGCGCGGATGACGCGCGTGCCGCCGGGCCACCCCGAGGGCTATCTCGAGGGCTTCGCCAACATCTATTCCGAGGTTGCGCTCGCCATCAAAGCGGCGCAGACGGGCAGGAAGCCGCTTAAGGCCGTCCATTTCCCCACCATCGACGACGGGGTCAAGGGCCTCGCCTTCGTCGAGGCCGCGGTCAGGTCGTCGAAAGCCAACGGCAAATGGGTGAAGCCATGAGGCTGCAGCGCCGGAGAGCCTGAGGCGCCCATTACAGAGCGGCGGCTCGCCAACGTGCCCTTGAACTATAGCTCGGGGTAGTTTCGTCCTTGAGCGAGCCCCATAACCGATCGCGCCCCACAGCGCCCCTTCGCTGGCGATCGTGAC
>DATNBG010000182.1:0-8866 GCA_035572075.1 Roseiarcus sp.
GCTCAATCACGCGGCGGGCGCGGTCGTGACGCTCATGGACCGCTCCAACGTGTCGAGCGTGCTCTGCGCGGGCAAGATCAAGAAATGGCGCGGCGGAACCGTCGGCTACGACATCCCGAAGCTCAGGACCGAACTGGAGGCGAGCCGCGACTATGTGTTCGCCGCCGCGGGCGTCGAGCGCGACCTGTTCCGGGCCTGAAGGCTCGCGGGCCGCTCCGCGGCGGCGGCGCTCGCGGTTCTTGCGGCATTCGCTCGCAAGAACAATTTGCCTTGTATAGAAGCTTGATATAACATACGGTTTATGCTAATTATGCCTCGCGCGGTCCCCCCGACCCAAATGCGCCCGCATCGGGACTCGAATCCGTGACAGGTTTCGGCGCCTAACCTCTTGAAATAGATCGGTCGGCGCCAAAGCCGCGGCAGCGAGGGCGAGCCCGGTGGGTGGTCCGGAATTCGAGGGCGGATTGGGAGCGACGCATATGGCCGCCATCGGCTGCTCCCGCCCAACGCGGCCGATTCCCCCAATGCCAGAACGCCCCGATCGTGTCTGCTAGACTGAGGCCGTCACGCACCCGGCCGAACGCATCGCCATGCCGCTTCCGCGCCCGTCAGGCCCGCTCCGGATCATTCTCTGGTCGACCGCGATCGCCGCGGCGGTCGGGGCGGCCTATGCTCAGATACAAGTCCTGGAGGAGGGCGGGCGGGCGCTCGCCCCCTATAACATGGCCCGCGGCGCGACGGTCGGCGCCGTGATCGGGGGCGTTCTGACCTGCATTGAGGTCGTGGTTCTGGACCGCCCCTTGGGAGCGCCGCTTCGCCGGGCGCCGTTTACCGCGCATGTCGCGGTCAAGACCGCGCTCTACCTCGGCGTCATCCTGTTGGGTCTCAAGCTTGGCGCCGCCCTCTTTCCGCAGCCCGGACAAGCAGGCATTGAGCGCGGAGACGTGCTGTTCTCGCTCGCGGTCACCTTCGTGTTCGTCTTCATTCTCGACCTGAACACCCTGCTCGGCCAGAACGTGCTCCTCAACTTCATCACCGGGCGCTACTATCGCCCGCGGCTGGAATCGCGGGTGTTCCTGTTCCTCGACATGCAGGGCTCGACGGGATTGGCGGAGCGGCTCGGGCCGCTCGACTTTCACCGGCTGCTCAACCGGTTCGTGCTGGATCTGACCGAGCCGATCGTGGCGAAGCGCGGCGAGATCCACCGCTATGTCGGCGACGAACTCATCGCGACCTGGACGCTCAAGGACGGGATCGCGTCGGCGCGCTGCGTCGAAGCGTGTTTCGGCGCGATGGAGGGACTCGCCCGCCGCGCGCCCGACTACACCCGCGAATTCGGGGTGAGCGTCGCGGTCAGGGCCGGGCTCCATTGCGGTCCGGTGGTGGCCGGCGAAATGGGCTCGGTAAAGAAGGAGATCGTTTTTCTCGGCGACACGGTCAACACCGCGGCGCGCATCCAGGAGCTTTGCCGTGAGACGGGCGAGCGGGTCATCGCCTCGGCCGAGCTGATCGATCGCCTCGAACTGCCGCCCGGAATCGCCAAACGCCCGCTCGGCGACCTGAGGCTGCGCGGCAAGGGGGCCGAGCTTGGGCTCTATGCGCTGACGAAGACGGCGCCAGGCGCCGGCCGCGCCCGGCCGAAGGCAGCGAGGTCCTGGCTGCGGGGAACGCCGGCCGCTCTCTCGTGACCCCGAGGCGTCCCGGCCGGCTTCGCGACAATCCATGACGGCTGTGCGACACGGATTTGTCCCAATGATCGAGGCGTTATAAGCTTGAGGGCGAGAGTAGCGAACATGCCGTCGCGCAATACGTTGGTCTGGATCGGAGCGACCGCTTCGGCGGCCGTGGTCGCCGGCGCGAGCGCGCTCTATTGGACGCATCCGGACTTCCTCTGGTGGAACCTTGCCCGGGCGCGGGCCGTGGTCGGCGCGCCCGCCGAGCCCAAGGCGAAGACCGCTCCCGGCGCCGAGCCGGCCAAAGAGGCCGCCAAGCCGGCCGCGAACGGGGCGGCCGGCGAGACCGCCGCCAAGCCCGCCGCTGAGCTGCTGGCCAAGGCAGCCGGAGAGACCGCGGCCAACGAGGCGGCCAAGCCAGCCGCCGAACCGGCTAAGGAAGCCGCCAAGCCCAAGGAGGCGGCCGCCCCGCCGGCGCCTGCGCCCCCGCCGCCGCCTGCAGCGCCAGCGGCGCCCGCGTTCGACGTGGTGAACGTCGATCCTTCGGGCGAGGCGGTGGTCGCCGGCCGCGCCGAGCCGAACGCGAAGGTCGAGCTGCGCGACGCCGGCAAGACCGTCGCCGAGGCGACCGCCGATTCCGCGGGCCAGTTCGTCATCATCCCCCCTGCGCTCGCGCCTGGCGATCACAGCCTGTCGCTCTCCGCGAACGCCGGGAAGTCGGGGCAGGAGACGTCGAGCGCGGTCGCGGTGTCGGTTCCCGCGCCGGCGCAAAAGTCCGCCGCCGCGCCTCCGGCGCCTGAGGCCAAAACGGCCGCCCTGAGCCCCGCGCCAGCGCCACCGCCGCCAGCGCAGGCGATGCGGACCATCGCCACGCCGCCCGCCGCGCCCGGCGCCCGCGTGACCATCCAGACGGTCGAGGCCGACGCGGAAGGCGGGCTCTTCGCCAGGGGCTCAGCCGAGCCGAATGCGACCGTGCGTCTCTATCTCAATCAGGCCCCCATCGCCGACGCCAGGACGCAGTCGGACGGCCACTGGTCGCTGACCATCAGGAGCGGCATGGCCCCGGGGGACTACCTCATGCGGGCCGACGAGATCGCCGGCTCGACCGTCGTTGCGACCGCCGGCACGCCATTCGCCTATCCCGAGGCGCCGGCGTCCGCGTCACCAGGCGCGCTGGCGCCCGCTCCCGCTCCTGCCGAGCCTCTGGCCTCGGCGTCGGTGGGCGCGGCCCCTTCCCCCGCCGATCCAGTCATCGATTCGGTCCAGACCAAGCGGGTGGTCACCGGCCACACCTTGTGGGCGCTCAGCCAGAACTATTACGGCGATCCGACGCGCTATCCCGTCATTGTCGAAGCGAACAAGTGGGTGATCCACAATCCCAACCTCATCTATCCGGGCGAAGTGTTTGTGGTTCCGAAGTTCGCGCCGAAGCCGTAAACCGGCGCGATGCCCCCTGACGATACGCTCTCTCAGCCTCAGCTCCGGACATTCGACGACGCGCTCGGCCGCCGGATTATCGAGACGCACATCTGGGCGGTGCGCGAGGGCCTGCGCGGCGCGGACGCCTTCCGGCTGTTCGACGGCTACTGCCAACGTCTGGTGATCGATGGAACGCCGCTCTGGCGGGCGCACACGTCGATGGAGACGCTGCATCCGCAATGGGGCGGCTACGGCTATACCTGGCGTCGCGACCTCAACGCCATCGAGCCCGCGCAATACCCGCATAGCGGTCAGGAGGAGCCGATCTGGGTCAGGAGCCCGTTCCACGCCCTCATCCAGCGCGCCGACACCGGCGAGGACAGCCCTGGCCTGCGGCGGCGCCTCGAAACGAGTCCGGAGGAGCGCGACTTTCCGATTCTCAAGGAGTTCTTCGCGCTCGGCGCGACGGATTACCTGGCGCAGCTCTTCGTCTACGGCGAGAAAGGCGATCGCTCTCAAGGGTCCGGAATCGTCTATTCCTTCGCCACGGATCGCAAGGGCGGCTTCAGCGACGACGATACGACGCTGATCCAGGCCACCCTACCCGGCTTGTCGCTGGCGATGAAAGCCCATGCCGGCCATGTCATCGCCTCGGGCCTGCTCGGCGCCTATCTTGGCCAGGACGCAGGCGCCCGCGTCCATGCCGGCTCGGTCATGCGCGGTTCGGTCGATCGGCTGCGCGCCGTGCTGTGGTACGCCGACATCCGCGGCTTCACCGCGCTCAGCGACGAGGCGCCCGGCCCGGTCGTCGTCGAGCTCATTAACGAGGTGTTCGAGACCCTGACCGCTTCGCTGCGCGAGCGCGGCGGGCAGGTGCTCAAGTTCATCGGCGACGCGATGCTCGCCACCTTCCCGTTCGAAGAGGCGAACCGCGCGGAGATGTGCCGGCGCACGCTCGACGCCGCGATCGAGGCGATGCGCAACCTCGACGCGCTCAATGTGGCGCGCGCCGCGAGAGGCGCGCCGGTCGCCGCCGTCGATCTCGCGCTGCACCTCGGAGACGTGCTCTACGGCAACGTCGGCGCGACGGACCGGTTGGATTTCACCGTCATTGGGCCGGCGATCAATGAGATCACGCGCATCGAGGCGTTATGCGAGCCTGTGGGCCGGGCGGTGCTCGTTTCCGCCGAGTTTGTGGCCGGCATGACGGGCGCCGACGCTCGCCTCAAGCCGCTGGGCCGCCACGCCCTGCGCGGCGTCCGGGAGCAGAAGGAGATCTTCGCGCTCGATTTGGGCGCAACGCCCGCCTAGCCGCCCGCTTCGCGGGCGAGCTTGCCCCTCTCATCCCTCCGGCGCTCCGGCGCGGCGCATGGCGTCAATGACCCGAGCCCGCTGGGCGAGGTAGAGGGGATTGTCGCTCCAGGCGGCCGCTTGAAAGTTCGCGATGGTGAAGTCGCGGTCGAGGGCCAATCCGGCCGCGACCTCCGATCGCGCCTCATCCATTCGGCCCAGGCTTGCCAGCGTCGCCGCGTAAACGAAATGACACAGGGCGAAATTCCGATTGGCCTCGATCGACCGGCGAAACCACGACGCCGCCTCTTCGTTGCGGTCGAGAAGACAGGCCGCGAGCCCGGCGGTCAGCAGCCAAATATAGGCCCAGGGGTCACGAGGGCTGAGGCGTAGCGCCTCCAGAACGTGCGCCTCGGTTTCCTCGGCCCGGCCGATGAACAGCTTGTTCTGGCCGATCAGAGCGTGAGCGCCCGCCAGGTTGCGATCCAGGGCCAAGGCCCTTTCGTACTCGGCGATCCCCTGAGCGGCGCGGTTGGTGAAGCCCAGGACCACGCCCATGCACAAATGGGCAAGAGCATGGTCCGGCGCCAACGACAAGGCTTTGGCCGCCGCGGCCTCCGCCGAGGCGAAGCGCGCGGCCTTGTCGCCCCCGGACAGGCTGATCGCGAAATTGGAATCAACCTGAGCGAGGCCGGCGAGCGCTTCGACATTGGCGGGATCGAGGGCCAGGGCGCGTTCAAAGAAGCCGTGCGCCTTGGTCATGCTTTCAAATGTGATCCCCTTGTTGACCCAGGCCTCGCCCTGAAAATAGAGGTCGAGAGAGTCGGGCGCGGGCGCGCGCTCCGCCCGTCGCGCCTCGACCGCGATCAATTGCGCGTTGAGGGTGTTGGCGATCCGCGCCACGATCTCGTCCTGCATCTCGAAGAGATCAGTCACCGGCCTTTCGAACCGTTCGGCCCAAAGATGGGCGCCGCTCTGCGCGTCAATGAGCTGCGCGTTGACGCGCATCCGGGCGCCGCTCCGCTGGACGCTTCCTTCGAGCGCGTATCGGACATTCAGCTCACGGCCGATTTTGGCGACGTCGAAGGCCTTGCCTCGATAGGTGAACGCCGTGTTCCGTGCGATGACGAACGAGCCGCGGATCCGCGACAGATCGGTGGTCAGGCTTTCGGTGACGCCATCGACGAAATATTCTTGTTCCGGGTCGCCGCCGATGTTGGCGAAGGGAAGCACGATGATCGAGAGACGAGGCGGGCCGGCGTCGGAGGCCGCGGAGGCGGGCGCGCCCTGAGCGCGGCCCGCGCCGGCATAGACGGCATAGACGCGCATCGGCCGCGCGATGTTCTTAAGCGCCTTCTCCCCGAGGTCGGCGAATTCCGCCTCGATCCGCCCGCGCACCTGCTCGTGCGCCGCGCCCGAAATCGTCACGCCGCCGGGCTCAGCCACGCCTTCCAGCCGCGAGGCGATGTTGACGCCGTCGCCCACGATGTCCTCGCCCTCGACCAGCACATCGCCGAGATGAACGCCGATCCGATAGAGAATGCGCCGCCCCTCTGGAGTCCCGGCGTTCCGCTCCGCCATCAGCTTCTGGACCGCAAGCGCGCATTCGACCGCCGCGACGACCGAGGCGAATTCGATCAGCATGCCGTCGCCCATGGTCTTGAACAGCCGCCCGCCATGCGCGGCGATGATCGGCTGAGCGGCCTCGCGCCGCTCGCGCACAAGGGTTGCGGCGCCGGCCTCGTCCTCGCCCATCATGCGCGAATAGCCGACCACGTCGGCGGCGAGGATCGCGGCGAGCTTGCGGGAGGCCGCCATCTCTTAACCCCAGCCGGGCGATGATCTCGCCTTGTTATCGCCGCCACTCGGCCGAAAGTAGGCCATCATCTGATCGGCGGGGCGTATTGCAGGCCGCCCTTGTTCCACAAGGCGTTCAGGCCGCGGCGGATCTTGATCGGCGAGCTCATGCCGACATTGCGCTCGAAGATCTCTCCATAGTTGCCGACCGCCTTGATGATGCGATAGGCCCAATCATTGGTGAGGCCAAGCCCCTCGCCGAACCTGCCCTCAACCCCGAGCAGGCGGCGGATCGCTGGATTGTCCGATTTCAGCTTCTCGTCGACATTGGCCTTGGTCACGCCCAGCTCTTCTGCGGTGACCAGCGCGTAATGGGTCCATTGCACGATCTGGAACCACTGGATGTCGTCCTTGCGCACCGAGGGGCCGAGCGGCTCCTTGGAGATGATTTCCGGCAGCACGACATTGTCGTCCGGGTTGGACATCTTGAGCCGCTCGGAATAGAGGCCCGAGGCGTCGGTGGTGTAGGCGTCGCAGCGGCCGGTGTCATAGGCCTTGGTCGCCTCGCCGTCGGTCGCGAACACCACCGCTTCCAGTTTCATGTTGTGGGCGCGGAAATAGTCGGCGAGGTTGAGCTCGGTCGTCGTTCCCTGCTGGACGCAGACCGAGGCGCCGTCGAGTTTCAGCGCCGAGTCGACGCCAAGCTTCTTCTTCACCATGAATCCCTGGCCGTCGTAAAAATTGATGCCGGTGAAGAACATGCCGCCGATCTGGCGCGACAGCGTCCAGGTGGTGTTGCGGATCAGGACGTCGATCTCGCCCGAAGCCAGGATGGTCGGCCGGTCCTTGGCGTTGATCGGCAGGAACTTGACCTTGTTCGGGTCGTTGAAGATCGCCGCCGCGATCGCGCGGCATTCATCGACGTCGAGCCCCCTCCAAACCCCCTGGCTGTCCGGCAGCCCAAATCCCGCCAGCCCGGTGTTGGAGCCGCAGATCAACTGGCCGCGCGCCTTGACCTGATCGAGCGTGCCCGCATGGGCGGCGAGAGCGGTCGCGGCAAGCGCCGCCCCGGCAAGGCAAGCAATGTGCGATCGCATGACAAGCTCCTCAGTGACGCGAATGGATCCGGGCGCTCGCCGGACACGATGGAATGAAGCCCCCATAGTCGGGATAGCCGAAGGCGGAAGTCAATCGGCTGCCATGGGCAGCAGAAGCATGCTAGCAACAGTGCACGCGGCTTGCTTGGAGTCCTTGGCGCCCCAATGGCGAAACTCACCGACCAGACCCGCGCCTCCTTGAGGCGCCGCTCGCGCCTCGTCGCCTTCGGCCGCGACGCCGAGTTCTCGCAAGGCTTCGTCAACGTGCCGCCGTTCCGCGGCTCGACCGTGCTCTATCCCGATGTGGCGACGCTCAAGGGCCGCGCCCAGCGCTTCACCTATGGCACCCGCGGGACGCCCACGACGGACGTCCTATGCTCTGCCTGGACCGACCTCACGGGCGCGGCGGGAACGGTGCTCCTGCCCTCTGGGCTGGCGGCGATCGTCGTCGCACTGATGACCGCCTTGAGCGCCGGCGACCATATGCTGATGACGGATTCCGTCTATGCCCCGGCGCGCGCCTTCGCCAACAAGATGCTGAGACGGATGGGGATCGAGACCACGTTCTACGATCCCACGATCGGCGCCGAAATCGCGAGCCTCATGCGGCCCAACACCAAGGTCGTGTTCACCGAATCGCCGGGCTCGGAGACCCTCGAGATCCAGGACATTCCGGCGATCGCGGCGGCCGCGCATGGGGCGGGCGCCTGCGTCATCATGGACAACACCTGGGCGACGCCGCTCTTCTTCCCGCCCCACGCGCATGGCGTCGACATGGCGGTCGAAGCCGGCACCAAATATCTCTCCGGCCACGCCGACCTTCTCATCGGCCTCGTTTCGGCCAATGCGGATTGGTTCGAGCGGCTTCACGCCTGCGTCCATCTGATGGCCATTCCGGCTGGCCCCGAGGATGTCTTTCTCGCGCTTCGTGGCCTGCGCAGCATGGAGCTCAGATTGCGCGAGGCCGAGCGGCAAGCGCTTCACCTCGCGCAATGGCTTGCCGCCCGGCCCGAGGTCCTGCGCGTCATCCACCCCGCCCTCCCCGATCATCCGGGCCACAACCTCTGGAAGCGCGACTATTCCGGCTCCTCGGGCCTCTTCTCGATCGTGCTGAAGCCCGCGTCCGAGGCCGCGGTGGCCGCGATGCTCGACGGGTTCGAGCTGTTCGGCCTCGGCTATTCCTGGGGCGGCTACGAGAGCCTCGCCGTGCCCGTGGACTGCACGGCGACCCGCACCGCGACAGATTTTAAGCCCGGCGGGCCGATGGTGCGCCTCAGCGCCGGCCTCGAGGACATCGAGGACCTGAAGGAGGACCTCGACCGCGGCTTCAAGCGGCTCCGGGCGACGGCGTAACCTATGCCAACGACAGCCCCAATGTGCTCCGAAGCGTCTTCCGAAGTCTTTCGTCTCTACGCGGTCGAGCTCGTACGACGACTCAGGGCCCACGAGCTCTCCTGCGTCGAGCTCATGGAGGCGACGCTCAAGCGGATCGACGCGCTCAATCCGACCTTCAACGCCATCGTGGCGCTTCGCGACCGCGACGAGCTTCTCGCCGAGGCGAAAGCCAAGGACTCCGGGCCCGCCGGCGGC
>DATNBG010000183.1:0-14910 GCA_035572075.1 Roseiarcus sp.
GTGGTCAGCGGCGGCGCGGCGCGCAGCGCCCTGGTCCGCCAGATCATCGCCGACGTCACCGGCAAGACGGTCGAAACGCCGGAGACGCCGGAGCCGGTGCTGCTCGGCTCGGCGATGGTGGGCGCGGTCGCCGCGGGGAGAAAGACCATGGCGTCCGCGATGGCGTCGATGTCGGCGATCGCGCCTCGCGCCGCGGCGCCCGCGGGCGGGGCGATCGCCGCGTTCCACGCGCGAAAGGCCCATGCCTTTGAGACGCTGCGCCGGGCCGAGCGGGAGATTCGCGAGACGGCGCTGAAGTCCCGCTGGCCTCAAGTGGTCATATTCGATTGCGACGGCGTGCTGGTCGACAGCGAACCGATCGCGCTCGCCGTCATCCGCCGCAGGCTTGGCGAGGCGGGCCTCAGCCTGACCGACGAGGAGACACGCGCGCGCTTCCTTGGGCGGCGCTTCGATGCGGTGACGCGCTGGGCCGAATCCGAATCGGGCGCGCCCTTGCCCCAGGCCTTCGCCGACGATGTCTCGCGTGAGATTCTGGCGCGGTTCGCCCGCGAGCTCAAGGGCGTCGAAGGTGTGCGGCAGGCGGTCGGGGCTTTGAGGGCGCGCGTCTGCGTCGCCTCGTCCAGCGCGCCCGAAAGGCTCAGCCTGGCGCTTCAGGCGACCGGCTACGAGGCCCTGTTCGCGCCCAACATTTTTTCCGGCGCCGAAGTCGCGCATGGAAAACCCAATCCCGATCTTTTCTTGTTCGCGGCGCGCGCGATGGGCGCCGAGCCCAGGGACTGCCTGGTGATCGAGGACAGCGTCGCGGGAGTCGCCGCCGCGCGGGCTGCGGACATGACGGTGTTCGGGTTTGTCGGCGCGAGCCACTTCTCGCGGGCCCAGGAGGGGGCGGACTCGGGGGCGGACTTAGGCGCGGATTTGACCGCGGCCGGGGCCGAACTCCTGTTCGACGACATGGCGCGGCTGCCCGATCTTATCGCCGCGCGGGCGGACGCGAGCATGGGCGGACAGTGATGGCGCGCAAGTCGGATCATGACGGTCTCCGGCTCGACGAGGCCGCGCGCGCCGGATGGCTCTACTACGTCGCCGGCAACACCCAGGACGAGATCGCGCGCAAGCTCGGCATCTCGCGCCAGGCGGCGCAGCGGCTGGTTTCGCTGGCGATCAGCGAGCGGCTGATCAAGGTCAGGCTCGATCATCCGATCGCCCGCTGCATGGAGCTCGCCGCGGCGCTGAAGCTCCGCTACGATTTGAGGTTCTGCGAAGTGGCCCCGACCGATCCGGGCTCGACGTCGTCGACGCTCGGCATCGCGCAGGCCGCGGCGGCCGAATTCGAACGCTGGCTGCGCCGCCCGGAGCCCGCGATCATCGGCATCGGCACCGGCCGCACCATGCGCGCCGTCGCCGATCAGTTGCCGGCGATGGAATGCCCGCAGCACAAGCTCGTGGCCCTGGTCGGCACCACCAAGACCGACGGCTCGGCCTCGTTCTACGACGTCATCATCCGCGTCTCCGACAGCGTGCGCGCGCCCCACTACCCGATGCCGCTGCCGGTCATCGCCCGCTCGGTCGAGGAGCGCGAGCTGCTGACCAGCCTCGCCTCGGTCAGAAGCCTGTTCGACCTCGTCGAGCGCACCGACGTGAGCTTCGTCGGCGTGGGTTCGGTCGGCGATTCCGCGCCGCTGGTGCAGGACGGGATCATCACCCGGCACGAGGCCGAGGCGTTGCGCCACCTCGGCGCGGTGGGCGAGATCACCGGCTGGGCGTTCGACGCGGCGGGGAAAGTGCTCGCCGAAGGCTCCAATCTCCGGGTCGCCGCCGCGCCGCTGAGGCGCGCCGACAAGCGCCTCATGATCGGCGTCGCGATGGGGCCGTCGCGCCGGGCGCCGCTGCGAGGCGCTCTCGCGGGCAAGCTCATTTCCGGCCTGGTCACCGACGAAGCGACCGCGGAGCATCTGCTGCAGCGGTGAAAAAACAATGAAATCTCAGGGCGTTGTCCGAGCTAGCGGCGATTTATGGGCCGCGTCAAAAAAATTCGGATTGACTCGCGCGCAGGGATATGGCGAATATTCGCCCGCTAGCTTGGCAAATGCCCATCAGGGCGCCGCCGCATAGGAGGAAACGTTCATGAAGGTTCTCGTGAAGGGGCTGCTCGGCGCGGTGGCGCTCGCAGGCTTCTCGCTCCCCGCTTATGCCGACACCACGCTGACGATCGCCACCGTCAACAACGGCGACATGATCCGCATGCAGGGGCTGACGGCGGATTTCACCAAGGCCAATCCCGACATCAAGCTCAACTGGGTCACCCTCGAAGAGAACGTGCTGCGCCAGAAGGTGACGACCGACATCGCCACGCACGGCGGCCAGTTCGACGTCCTCACCATCGGCACCTACGAGGTTCCGATCTGGGCCAAGCGGAAGTGGCTCGTCGAGCTGAACAAGCTCGGCGCCGACTATGACGTCGACGACCTCCTGCCGCCGATCCGCGCGGGACTCTCGTACGACAAGAAGCTCTACGCCGCCCCGTTCTATGGCGAGAGCTCCTTCACCATGTATCGCACCGACCTGATGGAGAAGGCCGGGCTCAAGATGCCCGAGAAACCCACCTGGGACTTCATCAAGCAAGCCGCCGACAAGATGAACGACAAGGCCAACGGCGTTTACGGCATCTGCCTGCGCGGCAAGCCCGGCTGGGGCGAGAACATGGCGTTCCTGACCGCCATGTCCAATTCCTTCGGCGCGCGCTGGTTCGACGAGAAATGGCAGCCGCAGTTCAACACCCCGGAATGGAAGAAGACGCTCGATTTCTATGTCGCGCTCCTGAAGGCTGACGGTCCTCCCGGCGCATCCTCGAACGGCTTCAACGAGAATCTGGCGCTGTTCAATGACGGCAAGTGCGGCATGTGGATCGACGCCACCGTGGCCGCCGGATTCGTCACCGATCCGAAGCAGTCGAAGGTTTCCGACAAGGTCGGCTTCGCGTTGGCGCCCAATACCGGCCTCGGCAAGAACGCCAACTGGCTGTGGTCGTGGGCGCTTGCAGTGCCGGCGGGAACGGCCAAGGCCGACGCGGCGGAGAAGTTCATCTCCTGGGCGACCAGCAAGCACTACACCGAACTCGTCGCCTCGAAGGACGGCTGGGCCCGCGTTCCACCCGGAACCCGCACCTCGCTCTACAAGAACCCAGAATATACGAAAGCCGCGCCGTGGGCGGAGCTCACGCTCGAGTCGATCAATTCGGCCGACCCCGACCACCCGACCGTGAAGCCTGTCCCCTATACGGGCGTCCAGTTCGTGGCGATCCCCGAGTTCCAGGGCATCGGCACCGACGTCGGTCAGGACTTCTCGGCCGCTCTCGCCGGCACGATGACCGTCGACCAGGCGCTCGCCAAGGCCCAGGCCAGCACGGAAGCCGCGATGAAGAAGGCCGGCTACATCAAGTAGCCGAAGCCTGTCGCGTCTCGCCGCCCTTCCGGGCGAGACGCATCGGGGGCGCGCCTCCTCGCCCCTGCCCCCTCCTCCTCCCCGAGGAGGGGTTGGGGGCCAAGATGCGGGCGCGGGGCCTGCGAGGCGGCGATAAGCCGCCCGGCTCACAGAGGAACGACAAGCGATGGCGACGCAGCAGACCACCACCGCCGGGCGCATTCTCGTCGCCCCTTCGGTCATCCTGCTCTTCATCTGGATGATCGTGCCCCTGGCGATGACCCTCTATTTCTCGACGCTGCATTACAGCCTGCTCGACCCGGACAACGTCAGGTTCGTCGGGCTTGCCAACTACATCTCCTTCCTTTCCGATCCCAATTTCATCGCCGCGCTGATCAACACCCTGGTCATCGTCGTCTGGGTGCTCGTCATCAGCGTCTGCGGCGGCGTTCTGGTCGCGCTCCTGATGGACCAGCCGGTGTTCGGGCAGAACGTGCTCAGACTCATGGTGATCGCCCCGTTCTTCGTCATGCCGACGGTGAGCGCGCTGGTGTGGAAGAACCTGTTGATGAACCCCGATTCGGGCTTCTTCGCCTGGATCGCCAAGGCGTTGCACCTCCAGCCGGTCGTCTGGTTCACCAACTGGCCGATGCTGTCGATCGTCATCATCGTGTCATGGGAATGGCTGCCGTTCGCGAGCCTCATCCTGCTCACCGCCCTGCAGTCGCTCGACGAGGAGCAGAAGGAGGCGGCGGCCCTCGACGGCGCCGGCCCGATCTCCTACTTCGGCTACATCGTGCTGCCCCATATCGCCCGCGCAATCACGGTCGTCATCCTGATCGAGACGATTTTCTTGCTTAGCGTGTTCGCGGAGATTTACGTCACCACCTCCGGTGGCCCAGGGGTTGCGACCACCAACATCCCCTTCCTCGTCTACAAGCAGGCGCTGCTCGACTTCGATGTCGGCGGCGCCTCCGCCGGCGGCATCATCGCGGTCATTCTCGCCAACATCGTCGCGATCTTCCTGATGCGGATGATCGGCCGGAACCTGGAGGGCTGACAAGATGGCGATGAAGAAATCCGTCGGCCAGCGGGCGGGGGTCACGATCCTTGCCTGGGTCGTCGCCTTCGTGATCTTCTTCCCGATCCTGTGGACGTTCCTGACCAGCTTCAAGAGCGAACTCGACGCGATCGCGATGCCGCCGAAATTCCTGTTCTTCCACTGGACGCTCGAGAACTATCTCGAGGTGCAGGCGCGGTCGAACTATCTGCGCTTCGCGTCGAATTCGATCATTCTCTCGATCGGCGCCAACATCGTAGGATTGATCATCGCCGTTCCCGCCGCGTGGTCGATGGCGTTTGCGCCCAGCAAGTGGACCAAGGACCTCCTGATGTGGATGCTGTCCACCAAGATGATGCCCGCGGTCGGCGTACTGGTGCCGATCTATCTCTTGGCCCGCGACCTGCACTTGCTCGACAACCTGATCGGCATCGGCCTCGTGCTGCTGCTCATCAACCTGCCGCTCCTCATCTGGATGCTCTATACCTATTTCAAGGAGATCCCGGTCGACATCCTCGAGGCCGCCCGCATGGACGGCGCCTCGCTCTTGAACGAGATCGTCTATGTGCTGACCCCGATGGCGGTGCCGGGAATCGCTTCGACTATGCTGCTGGCGATCATTCTGTCGTGGAACGAAGCGTTCTGGACCCTCAACCTCACGACCTCTCAGGCCGCGCCGCTGACGCAGTTCATCGCCTCCTTCTCGGCGCCGGAGGGGTTCTTCTGGGCCAAGCTTTCCGCCGCCTCCACCCTCGCCATCGCGCCGATCCTGATCCTCGGCTGGTTCTCGCAGAAGCAGCTGGTCCGGGGCCTGACCTTCGGCGCCGTCAAATGATCCCCCGATAAGGAATCGCCGCCATGGGAAGCATTCAGCTGAAGGACGTGCGCAAAGCGTTCGGCGCGGTCAACGTCATCAACGGCGTCAGTCTCGACATCAGCGACGGGGAGTTCGCCGTCTTCGTCGGGCCTTCGGGCTGCGGCAAGTCGACGCTTCTGCGTCTCATCGCCGGCCTCGAGGACGTGACCTCCGGACAGGTGGTGATCGACTCCAAGGACATGACCAATGTCGGACCGTCCCAGCGCGGCCTCGCCATGGTGTTTCAGTCCTACGCGCTCTACCCGCACATGAGCGTGCGCGGCAACATCGCCTTCGCGCTCAAGATGGCCGGCCAGAAGGCCGACGTCATCGAGCAGAAGGTGCGCAAGGCGGCGGCGACCCTGAACCTGACCGACTATCTCGACCGCAAGCCGCGCCAGCTCTCCGGCGGCCAGCGCCAGCGCGTCGCGATCGGCCGCGCGATCGTGCGCGAGCCGAAGGCGTTCCTGTTCGACGAGCCGTTGTCCAATCTCGACGCGGCGCTCCGGGTGCAGATGCGGGTCGAGATCGGCGAGCTGCATGAGGCGCTCAAGACGACCATGGTCTATGTCACCCACGATCAGGTGGAGGCGATGACCATGGCCAACAAGATCGTGGTGCTCGACCGCGGCTCGGTCGCCCAGGTCGGCTCGCCGCTCGAACTCTACAACAAGCCCAACGGCCTATTCGTCGCCGGCTTCATCGGCTCGCCGACCATGAACCTGATCAAGGGCCCGTCCGCGGCCAAGCGCGGCGCGGCGACCATCGGCATCCGCCCCGAACATAGCGACATGTCGACCACCGCGGGCGAGTGGCCGGCGAAGGTGCGCCTTGCCGAGCACCTCGGCTCCGACACTTTCGTCCACGCCGACGCCGACGGGATCGGGCCGCTCACCCTGCGCCTCGAGGGCGAGGCGTCGCTTAAGCCGGGCCAGACCATTTACGTCACGCCGCGCGAGGCGCACCTGCATCGTTTCGACAAGGAAGGCGTGAGGATCGCCTGAGGGCGGACGAGGGCCAAGCGCGTCAATCTCCATGAGCGGGTTCGAAGCATGAGCGTCAAACTCTCGGCCGCCGCGCTCGCGCGCCTGGCCCCGAACGTCGCCGTTCCGAAATACCGGCGTTCCGAGCTTAAGCCCGGCATCGTTCACATTGGCGTCGGCAATTTCCACCGCGCGCATCAGGCCGTCTATCTCGACGACCTGTTCAACGCCGGCCGCGATCATGACTGGGCGATCGTCGGCGCGGGGGTGCGCGAGGCCGACGGCGTCATGCGCGAGAAGCTCGCCGAACAGGACTGGCTGACGACGGTGGTCGAGCAGGAGGCGGAGACGGCCAGGGCCCAGGTGACCGGGGCGATGATCGACTTCGTCAAACCCGGCGACGCGGCGGCGCTACTGGACAGGGTCGCCGAGCCGAGCATCCGCATCGTCTCGCTCACCGTCACCGAGGGCGGTTACTACATCTCGCCGGCGACGCAGCATTTCGACGCTTCCCATCCCGACATCGTCGCCGACGCGCGCGCGTTCGAGGCGCCGAAGACCGCCTTCGGGCTGATCGCCGCTGGCCTCAAGCGGCGCCGCGCCGCGGGCGTCGCCCCCTTCACCGTCATGTCGTGCGACAACATCCCCGGCAACGGCCACGTCTGCGAGAACGCCGTCGCCGGCGTCGCCGAACTTGCCGATCCGGAGCTCGGGCGCTGGATTCGCGCCTCCGTCGCCTTTCCCAATTCGATGGTGGACCGCATCACGCCCGCGACCAGCGACCGGGAGCGCGCCTTCCTGCACGATCAGTATGGCATCGACGACAACTGGCCGGTCTTCTGCGAACAGTTCCGCCAATGGGTGCTGGAGGACAAGTTCCCCTCCGGGCGTCCGGCGCTCGAGACGGCCGGGGTCACCTTCGCCTCCGACGTCGCGCGGTACGAACTGATGAAGATGCGGATTCTCAACGGCGGGCACGCCGCGATCGCCTATCCGGCCGGGCTCCTCGACATCCACTTCGTCCATGACGCGATGGCGGACAAACAGATCGGCGCGTTCCTCGACAAGCTGACCAGAAGCGAGATCCAGCCGGTCGTGCCGCCGCCGCCGATGACCGGCCTCGACGACTATCGCACGCTCATCGCGCGCCGCTTCGCCAATCCGAAGATCGGCGACACGATCCCGCGCCTGTGCTTCGACGGTTCGAACCGGCAGCCGAAGTTCATTCTTCCATCCATCCGCGATCGCCTGAAAGCGGGCGGGTCGATCCGGGGCCTTGCGCTCGAGACGGCGCTCTGGTGCCGCTATTGCTACGGCGAAACCGACAGCGGCAAGCCGATCGCGCCGAACGACCCGAGCTGGGAGCGCCTTCAGGCGGCGGCGAAGCGGGCGCGCGGCGCCCCCCGCGCCTTCCTGGAGCTCAGCGACATTTTCGGCGAGCTCGCCCAGAACCCGATCTACGCAGACGCCTTTTCCGGCGCGCTCTCCTCGCTTTGGGCGCGCGGCGTTCGCTCGACGCTGGCCGGCTATCTGTCGGACCAGCCTTGAGCGCCACGGAGGGCTTCTTCCCCATGTATCTCGATCGCTTCAATCTCAAGGGCCGCGTCGCGGCGGTCACCGGCGGCGGGCAGGGGATCGGCCTCGCCTGCGTGGAGGCGCTGTCGGAAGCCGGCGCCCAGGTCTATATCGCCGACCGCGATCTGAAAGTCGCGAAGGCCGGACAGGCGGCTATGAAAGCCAAGGGCTACGCCGTCGACGTCATCGAGACGGACGTCACCGATTCAAAGCAGGTCGACGCCGCCGCGGCGCGGATGATGAAGGAAAATGGCCGCGTCGACATCCTGGTCTGCAACGCCGGCATCGCCCGCTCCGAGACAGCCGCGGAAGACGTGGCCGACGAGCATTGGCTGAACGTGATCGACGTCAACCTCAATGGGGTCTTCTGGTGCTGCCGGGCCTTCGGCCGGCCGATGCTGGCGGCCGGCCGCGGCTCGATCGTGACCATCGGCTCGATGTCCGGCTTCATCGTCAACAAGCCGCAGGCGCAATCCTACTACAACGCCTCGAAGGCCGGCGTGCATCACCTCACCAGGTCGCTCGCCGCGGAATGGGGGGCGCGCGGGGTCAGGGTCAATTCAGTCGCGCCGACCTACATCAACACGCCGCTCACCGCCTTCGCCAAGGCCAACAAGGCTATGTACGACACCTGGATGGAGATGACGCCGATGGGGCGGATGGGCGAGCCCGACGAGATCGCCGCCGTGGTCCTCTTTTTGGCCTCCGACGCGTCGAGCCTGTTGACTGGGTCGATCGTCCAGGCGGATGCGGGCTATACCTGCTGGTAGCGGATGGCGGACTGACGGATCGGGGACACTATGGATCTCGGGCTCAAGGGGAAGGTCGCCGTCGTCACCGGCGGCAGCGTCGGCATCGGCCTGGCGATCGCCGAGGGCCTCGCGGCCGAGGGGGTCGACATCGTGATCGCCGCCCGCAACGCCGAACGGGTCCGCGGGGAGGCGAGCCGCATCGCCAAGGCCCACCAGGTCCGCGCCGAGGGCGTGGCGTGCGACGTGGCGACCCGCGACGGGACGGATGACCTCATCGCCGACGTCGGGCGCCTGTTCGGCGGCGCCGACATCCTCATCAACAACGCCGGCGCCGGCAGCAACGAGACGGTGATGGAGGCGCCCGACGAGAAATGGCAGGCCTACTGGGACCTGCACGTGATGGCGGCGGTGAGACTGGCGCGCGGGCTTGCGCCATGGATGAAAAAGCGCGGCGGCGGCGTCATTCTGCACAACGCCTCGATCTGCGCCGTCCAGCCTTTGTGGTACGAACCGATCTACAACGTGACCAAGGCGGCGCTGATGATGTTCTCGAAGTCGCTTTCGACCGAGCTCATCGGCGACAACATCCGCGTCAATTGCGTCAATCCCGGCCTCATTCTCACGCCGGACTGGATCAAGACCGCAAAACAGCTCACCGCCGACAAGGGCGGCGACTATGAGGCCTATCTCGACAGCGTCGCCCGCGAACACGCGCCGATCAAGCGCTTCGCCACGCCTGAGGAACTGGCCAGCTTCTTCGTCTTCCTGTGCTCGGACCGGGCGAGCTATTCGGTCGGCTCTGCCTATTTCGTCGACGGCGGAATGCTGAAGTCGGCGTAGCGCAGGATGATTTCAGGCCGAACCAAAGTCGTCATTGCGAGCGGAGCGAAGCAATCCAGGAGTCGTTGGGCGCCCTACGGCCCCTGGATCGCCGCGTCGCTTCGCTCCTCGCGATGACGGCAGCCGATTCAAACTCACCGCAGCCCGCTCTGGCGGCGGCGCTTGCGACGTTTCAGTGGCGGCCTGGCGCTTCGGCCTGCGGCGTCTCTCGAGTGACCAGGCGGATCAGGTTGGTGACCCCAACCACGCCCGGAACGCTTCGCGCGTCCGACTCGGCGCAGGTTTTCTGGTACGGCAGGTCCACAATTCCGGAAACCGTCACCCAGCCGTTCACGACGTCGACGTTCAGCCGGTCCCGAGGGACCGCCAGATCCCAATGGAGGGCGTTCAAAACGCGCCCGCGCACTTCGTCGCTCAACTGCATCTCGACCTCCTCCCCGCGTCAACGGACTTTTGGGCGCCCGCTCGCGAGGCTTTTGGCGACCGCTAACACGAACGTCAGCCCCAGTCTTTGACGCTGGTCAAATATGGCGGATCAGTTGAGCGGAAGTTAGGCTAATCGCTCGCCAGCGAAGGCCCAAATGTGTGGGGTCAGATTTGCGGCCGCGGTTCGGACTCGGCTTCGCCGAACGGTCTTTCTTCGACGTTGATCGCGTTGCCGCGCCAGACGACGTTGGCTCCCGTCCAGCCGCGCGCCCACAGGAAGGGCAAGAGGAGGTCGCGAATGACCCAGGCGAACGGCATTCGCCAGGAGAGCGGCCAGCCGGCGGCGAAGGCGAGGAGCGCCTCTGAGCCGTACCAGAAGGCCGCCGCCACGGCGACGGCGAGGGCGGCGCTCACGCCCAGAACCGGCGCGGCGAGGCCGGCCGCCGCCAGGGTCAAGAGGCTGGTGGTCAAAATCTCCGGCGCGAAACAGAGCGGAAACGTCGCCCGCCTCAGCCGCGCCCAGCGAAGCTGCCGCGACCAGACGTCCTTGAGACGGCGCTGGCCGAGCGGCTGCTGGAACGGCCGGTCGACGAGATGGGCGTTGAGCCCTTGCGCCCGGACGAGCTTGGTGGCCGCCGCGTCCTCCGCGATCTCCGCCCCCAGGGCCTCGATGCCTCCGCCCTTTTCCAGGGTCTCTTTTCGCCACAGCATCGTCTTGCCCTGGGCGAAGCCATAGCCGGTGGAGTCGCCCGCATACTGCCAGCGCGCCTGATAAGTGTTGAGAAAGGCGCACTCGATCTCGGCGGCGAACGATTCCGGCCGGGCGCCGATCGGGGGCGCGCAGACGATCCCGGCGCCGGGGCGCCAGCGCGCGAGCAGGCGCTGAATGTAGTCGGGCGGCATCAACACATTGGAATCGGCGATGATCACCCACTCGTGGCGCGCCGCCTTCCAACCCTTGACCACATTGTTGAGCTTGGGGTTGGCGCTGATCCGGTCATCGCCGATCAGGAGGCGCGCCGGGCGATCCGGATTGGCGGCGATCGCGGCGCGCGCAAGCGGCGCGATCGGATCGTCGCCGCTAGCGAGGCAGAAGATGATCTCGTAGCTCGGATAGTCGAGCGCGAAGATCGACCGCAGCGTTTCGCGCGAGAACGTCTCGACGCCGCACAGGGGCTGAACGATGGTGACGCTGGGAGCGTCCTTCGGCGGCGCGATTGGAGGCCCCGCCCGCCGCCTGCACCGGCGCGCGGCGAGCGCGGCGCTCAGGCCATGAAGCCCCGCGCTGGTCAAGCAAATCCCCGCCGCCAGGGCGCTAATGGTCATCGGTGCAGGTTATCCGAATCACGAGCCCTTGTCACACGATATTGCCGGCCCGGCGCGACGCTTCTATGAAGGCGAATGGCCTCCCCTCCGGTGGTCCGGTTCGCGCCTTCGCCGACCGGGCGCATTCATATCGGCAACGCCCGCACCGCCCTTTTGAACTGGCTTTTCACCCGTCGCCAGGGTGGAACGTTTATCCTGCGCTTCGACGACACCGATCTCGAGCGATCGAGGCCGGAATACGCCGCCGCGATCGAGGCCGATCTGGCCTGGCTTGGAATGAAGCCGGACCTCGTGCGCCGCCAGTCGGAACGGATGCGGGCCTACGCCGCCGCCGCCGCGAGGCTCAAAGGTTCGGGCCGGCTGTACCCGGCCTACGAGACGGCGGAGGAGCTCGAGAGGCGCCGCAGGCTGCAGCAGGCGCGCGGCCTTCCCCCGATCTACGATCGCGCCGCCTTGCGCCTCGCCGCGGACGAGCGGGCGGCGCTGGAAGCCTCCGGCCGCAAGCCGCATTGGCGTTTTCGCCTGGAGCCCAAGGTCGTGCGCTGGGACGACCTAGCGCGTGGGCCAAGCCACATCGACTGCGGCTCGTTGTCCGATCCGGTCCTCGTCCGCGAGGACGGAACCTATCTCTACACGCTCCCCTCGGTGATCGACGACATCGACTTCGGCGTGACCCATGTCATTCGCGGCGAAGATCACGTCACCAACACCGCGGTGCAAATCCAGCTTTTCGAGGCGCTCGCCGGGGCCGCCCCGCGCTTCGGCCATCACAACCTCCTCACCGACGCCGGCGGCAGTGGGCTGTCCAAGCGCTCAGGCGCGCTGTCGATCGCCGCGTTGCGCGCGAAGGGCATGGAGCCGCTCGCCGTCGCCGCGCTCGCGGTCATGGTCGGTTCGGCCGAGGCGGTCCGTCCGGTGGCTTCGCTCGACGAACTCGCCGGCCTCCTCGACCTTTCGCAGCTCTCCCATGGCTCGGCCCGCTTCGACGAAGCCGAGCTCGAGGCGCTTTCGGCGCGCACGCTGCATGGCCTGCCATATGCGGCGGTGGCCGGCCGGCTGGCCCAACTCGGCGTCGCGGGACCGAACGCCGAGGCGCTGTGGCTCGCGGTCCGCGCCAATCTTAAGCGCATCGAGGATGCGGCGACCTGGCGGGACGTGGCGGAGGGCGAGGTCGCGCCGATTGTCGAGGACCCCGATTACCTCAAGCTCGCTCTTTCCTGCGCGCCGGAGGGCTCGTGGGACCAGTCGACCTGGGGCCAATGGACCGCGCGTCTCAAGGAGGTGACCGGACGCAAGGGGCGGGCGCTGTTTCACCCGCTGCGCCTGGCGTTGACCGGCAGGGAGGCCGGGCCGGACCTCGCCCATCTCCTGCCGCTGATCGGCCGCGCTAGAGCGCTGGCCCGACTATCCGCACCGCCCGTTTGACCCCGTCCGGTCCGGTCGATTCCACGATTCGCCCCTGCCCCACACTGAAGCTCTTCGCCGCCTGCACGTCGCCCTCGATGCCGGACGGCGAGCGGCTGACGGTGGCGGCTTCCGCGCCGAGTTTGACGTCGACGCCATTGGCGTCGAGGACCGGGACGTTCGCGGTGTCGCCGGAGGGCGCGCCAGGAGCGGGCGCGGCGCCTGGTCCGGCGACCAGGGACGGCGCGGCTGGCGCGACCGGCCGGCCTTTCGCATCGAGCGCGGGCTTCGCCTTGGAATCGATGATCGGACGCGCCATTTCCGCCGACTTCTCCGGCGTCACCAGGATGTCGTGCTTCTCGTGGCCATAGCGCGCCTCCGCATCGGCGAGCGCTTCCGCCCAGCTCTCCCCCTTGCGCCGGCAAGAGCAGGTCGGATCGTAGGTCTTCTCGAATTTGCCGGCGTTGGGCAGATTCACATAGGGCTCGCCGGACGGCGACACGGCTTCCTCGATCGTGCCGCCGAACGGGAACGAATAGAGCGCCATGTCCGCGTTCGGGCACAAGGCCCGGCAAACCTCCTCCAGGCTGTCGGCCCGGCTTCCGGCCCCGGAATAGGACACCGGGAAGAAGCTCCCGTCGCAGGTGCGCACGCACACCGCATAGGAGCCGCCGTGCGGGTGAACGCCGCCCTCGCCTTGCCCGGGCTGGTCGTTTCGCGGCTCCGCGCCGCGATCCTCGAACCCGGCGTTTGTCGGCGGCTGCTCCGCGCCGCCGGTGGCGAGCCTCGCGATCCCGCCGAACAGGGCCTCGAACACATTGCTGGGCCCCGACGGGGCGCCGCGGCATTCGGCGTTGTAGCGGGCGACAAGATCGCCGACCCCGCCGCCGGCGCGAGCCTGCAGAGCGGCGAGATTGGCCTCCATGCGCGAGATCTGGGCGTTGATCTCGCCGCATTGCGGCGGCGGATTCGAGCCGAAAAACAGGAACTTGCGATTCTGGCAGCCGAGCGAAGCGGCGTAGGCCCGGGTGCGCCCAAGCTCGGCGCGCTGACGCTCAACGGCGGCCCCGCCGCCGCTCGACCGGCGGGCGGCGATGGCCTGCTGCAGACGGGCGCATTCGGCGTTCTGGGCCAGCGCGCCCGCGCCGCCGAAAGCGACGAAAGACGCCGAAAGCGCCGCCAAAACGGCGGCCGGCGCCAGAATTGCGCCTAACCTAAGCGCGCTTCCCATGCCCTTGTTCGCCGCCTTCATCCCGTCAATCGCCTCCGCCTTGCGAGTCCCGAGCGCCCACGCCGCCGCCTGCGCCGACGGCATGGGTTAGAAACCGACATCGCGGCGTCAACAAGGCGGCGCCCTCAAGGTCGCGCGCCAGCCGGCGCGCTTCATACGGGCTTTTGCCAGGGCGCGCCATAGGCGCGGGACTATCCTCGCCCTCGCCCAACTAAGCAGGATTGCCGAAAAGTGGACACCGGTTTTCGGCTAAAAATCCTGCGAAATCAAAGGAATCTAAGCAGGATTGCGTTGGCTCGCCAACGAAATCCTGCTTAGGGTCCGCGGGCTCGCAAACGGCGGGCGGCCGCCAGATCGCCGGGCGTGTCGATGTCGAAAATCGCGCTTGCGTCGGGCGCGGCGACTTCGACACAGGCCTCGGGGGTCAGGGCCGCGATGAGCCTGCGCGCGCCCTCATCGCCTTCAAGGCGCATCGCCGCGCCGAACAGCCCCCGGCCCAGCAGAACCGGATTGCCGCGCCGGCCTTCATGCAAGGGGACGGCCGCGAGCGCGTCCTTGCGGACCAGAAAAGCGTCGATCAAAGCGTCGATGAGCCCGGATTCGATCCAGGGCATGTCGCCGAGAAGCACGAGGGCGCCTTTGATGTCGCGGGGCATGGCGGCGAGGCCGGTCCTGAGCGACGAGGCGAGGCCGCTGGCGAAGTCCGGATTGAAGGCCATCTCAAGCTCGAGACCGGCGAGCGCTCCCTTCACGGCGTCACGCGCGTGGCCGGCGACAGCGACGACCGGGCGCGCCTTCGAAGCGAGAGCCGCTTCCGCGACCCGCCGCACGATCGGCTTGCCGTCGAGGTCAGCTGCGAGCTTCGTCGCCCCGGCGCCGCCCGCGGCGCGAAAGCGCGACGAGAAGCCGGCGGCGAGAATGATGGCGCCGACCTGATGGCGGATTGCTGTTGGATCGACGCCCCCCGCCCCCTCCACCGCGCTCCGCGCGGTCCCCCTCCCCCGCTGCGCGGATAAGGAGGGGGTTCTAGTCACCTG
>DATNBG010000184.1:0-10704 GCA_035572075.1 Roseiarcus sp.
TCGACCTTCATCCACCAGCCGCGCCTGTCGTCGAGCCGGCCGAGCGGGAGATCGATCGTCCCCTCCTCGCCCTCGGGCGCGCCGTTCACGATCGCCCAATAGGTCTTGGCGACCCTGCCCTGCTTGAACAGGCGCCCCAAAGTCTCTAAGGCCTTGTGATGGCGCCCGAGGATGAGGCAGCCCGCCGTGTCGCGGTCGAGCCTATGCGCGAGGGCGGGCCTGCGCGGCAGGCCGAAGCGCAGCGCGTCGAAATCGTCCTCGAGGCTCGGCCCGCCTTTCGGCCCGGCATGGACGGCGACGCCGGCGGGCTTGTTGAGAACGAGCATCATCCCGTCTCGGTAGATGAGCCGCGCGCGTGTTTCTTCCGGGGTCATGGGGAGAAGTGGTATGCCAGCGTCGGCCGCGCGCGCATAGCGCGCTGCGAGAAAGTGGGAACCGGTTTTTCGCGATAAGCGCGAAATCAAAGAAACATAGACCGCCCGGCGATTCAACAGAATCATCGAGCGGTCTAGGGGCCTTGAAGGAGGTTCTGTGGCGTTGGACGAAGACCAAAAGAAACCCGGCGTCATGCGCCGCTGGTTCGGAGGCGAGACGGCGGCCGCGCCGGAGAACCCGCCGCCGCCCGCGGACGCGTTTTATCCCCCGCCCGGCGCCGTGGCCCCTCCGAGCGTCGCCCCGGAGCCGAAGCGAAGCTGGCTTCAGCGCCTTCGCGCCGGCCTTTCGCGCTCCTCGACCAGTATCGCTCGGGGCGTCGCCGACATCTTCACCAAGCGCAAGCTCGACGCCGCCTCGCTCGACGATCTCGAGGACGTTCTCATTCAGGCCGACCTCGGCCTTGCCGCCGCTTCCCGCATTCGCGAGGCGGTCGGCCACGGGCGCTACGAGCGCGGGATCAGTCCGGACGAGGTCAAGCGGATCCTCGCCGACGAGGTCGAGCGCGCGCTTCGCCCGGTCGCCCGCCCGCTCACGATCGACGCGAGCAAGCGCCCGTTCGTGATCCTGGTCGTCGGCGTCAACGGCTCCGGCAAGACGACCACCATCGGCAAGCTCGCCGCCAAGTTCAGGGCCGAAGGGAAGGCGGTCATGCTCGCCGCCGGCGACACCTTTCGCGCCGCCGCGATCGAGCAGTTGCGCGTCTGGGGACGGCGCACCTTCTCGGCCATTGTCGAGCGCGAGCAGGGCGCCGACGCGGCGGGGCTCGCCTTCGACGCGCTCATGGAAGCCCGCAAGCTCAAAATCGACATTGTGCTGATGGACACCGCCGGGCGACTGCAGAATCGCGCTGAACTGATGAGCGAACTTGAAAAGATCATCCGGGTGATCCGCAAAGTCGACGCAAGCGCGCCGCACGCCGTTCTGCTGGTGCTCGACGCAACTGTCGGGCAGAACGCGCTCGCCCAGGTCGAGATTTTCGGCGCCAAGGCGGGAGTGACCGGCCTCGTGATGACCAAGCTCGACGGCACCGCGCGCGGCGGCATTCTGGTGGCGATCGCCGATAAATTCGCGCTTCCCGTTCATTTCATCGGCGTCGGCGAGGGGATCGACGATCTCGAGCCGTTCGCCGCCCGCGACTTTGCCGACGCGATCGCAGGAATCGAGCGGGAAGCGGCATGACCTTGCGATTGGGGCCTTTCCACGTCATGGCCGCGCTTGACGCGGCCATCCACGCCTTTCCCCCGCGCACGATCTCCCGCGGCAACGCTACCGTCCGCGCCCATCTTTCCGGTCGATCGATCCGGCACGTCGACGTGGATGGCCAGGACGAGCCCGGCCATGACGGACAATCGCGCCGCTTCCGCGCATTGATCTCGGTTGCAAGTTCGCGGTTCGATCCGGGGGCTCATTCCCATGGCTGACGTCCCTGCGCCGCGGCCAAAGGCGCTCAATCCGATGGTCAAGTTCGCGCTCGAACTCGGGCCGCTGGCGCTGTTCTTCATCAGCTATTCGCGGCTCGGCATTTTCGCCGCGACCGGCGTGTTGATGGCGAGCGTCGTGGTCACGCTCGCCGTCTCCTACGCGATGCTGAGGCGTATTCCCGTGATGCCGCTGGTGACGGCGGCGATCGTGCTCATCTTCGGCTCGCTCACCCTCGTGCTCCATGACGAGACGCTGATCAAGATCAAGCCGACCGCGCTCTATCTCCTGTTCGGCGCGGCGCTGTTTGTCGGGCTCTGGCTCAAGAAGCCGCTCTTGAAAATCCTGTTCGACGGCGCGCTGCACGTGACCGAGGAAGGCTGGCGAAAGCTCACCTGGCGCTGGGCGTTCTTTTTCCTCGCCCTCGCGATCCTCAACGAAATCGTCTGGCGCACCCAATCGACCGACCTGTGGGTCAAGTTCAAGACCTTCGGCTTCCTGCCGCTGACGCTCATGTTCGCGGTGGCGCAAGCGCCGCTCATCATGCGCTACGAGACGAAGGAAGAGGACACGGCGGACAACGATTTCTAGTTCGAGAGATTGTCGCGATGGCTTTGTCGGATGCTTTCTCCCGGGTTGTCGAGCTGATCGGCGCGGGAGCTGTCGTATTGCGGAGACAGGACGGGCGAAAGCTCGCGCCCGCTTTTGGCGGCAATCCGGCGATTCCCGCCGCCAAGCCGCAAGGCGCCATCCCGACGCTGAAAATGCCAACCGCGAAAGGTTGGGCCGCGGGCCGAACGCCGCACGCTGCGCCCGGGCTCAAGGTCAACGCGTTTGCGGCCGATCTCAAGCATCCCCGGTGGATCTGCGTGCTGCCGAACGGCGACGTGCTCGCGGCCGAGGCGCTGACCCTGCCGGAGCCGATAACGTCTATCTTCGACTACGCGATGTTCAGCACGCTGAAACGGGCCGCTGCGGTCGGCGACAGCCCCAACCGCATCACGCTTCTGCGCGACGCCGATGGCGACGGCGTCGCCGAGGTCCGCAACGTGTTCCTCGACGGGCTCAACCAGCCGTTCGGGATGGCGCTTCTCGCCGATACGTTTTACGTCGGCAACACCGATGGCGTGGTCGCGTTCCCCTACATTGCGGGCGCGAGCCGCATCACGGAGCCCGGGCGGAGGCTGACAGTCTTCAATGGCGGCGGGCATTGGACCCGCAGCCTGCTCGCGTCCCCCGACCGGACGAAGCTCTACATCGGGGTCGGCTCGCTGACCAATATCGCCGACAAGGGCATGGAGGTCGAACAGGGCCGGGCGGCGATTCATGAACTCGATCTGGCGAGCGGCAAGAGCCGCATCTTCGCGTCCGGCTTGCGCAATCCGGTGGGCCTCGCATGGGAGCCGCACACGGGCGCGCTCTGGACGGTGGTCAACGAGCGCGACGGTCTCGGCGACGAGACGCCTCCCGACTATCTCACCTCGGTCCGCGACGGCGGCTTCTACGGCTGGCCCTACTGCTACTGGGGGAAGACGGTGGATGACCGCGTGCCGCAGGACAAGGAGGCGGTCGCGAGGGCGATCCAGCCGGACTATGCGCTCGGCGGCCACACCGCTTCGCTCGGGTTGTGCTGGCTGCCGGCGGGAACGCTTCCAGGCTTTCCCGAGGGCATGGTCATCGGCCAGCACGGCTCCTGGAACCGGAGCACGCTCAGCGGCTACAAGGTGATCTTCGTGCCGTTCGAAAACGGGCGCCCAGCCGGGCCGGCGCGCGACATTCTGACCGGGTTTCTGGCGCCCGATGAGCGATCCTCATACGGACGGCCGGTGGGGGTCGCGTTGGGCCCGGACGGCTCGCTGCTGGTCGCCGACGATGTCGGCAATGCGATCTGGCGGATAACGGGAGCGTGACCGGGGCGCGGCGGCGAGTCTAGTCTGGCGCAAGGTCGATCCGCGACCCTGGCAAATCGGGAGCAAGGGACGTCGAGGACAAGTGTGGGACGAACTGAATGAACCGCTCGGCTTTGCCGGTTCCCTGGCGGCGCCGCCGGCTGGCCAAATTCGGCTGACCTGGCGCGGGATCGCGGCCGTCGCGGCTTTGACGCTGGCGATGGGCCTGCTTGCGCTCCCGCGCCGCGATGCGCCGCCTGGCGGCGAGCCGTTCGCCGTGGCGAGAGTCGAAGCGGCGCCCGCGCCGCCGAAGTCCGCGGCGCAAGAGGTTCCGCACGCCGCACGCGAAGCCGCGGGCCCGCCGATCGCCTCGGCCGAGCAGGTCGAAGCGGCGAGCGGAGTCAAGGTCACGCGCGGAGGCGCCGGTCCGCCCAAGGCGCTCATCATCGATGTCGCCCGGGCGCTCGCCGCCAAGGCCGGGTCCGACGTCCATGCCGGCGAGGCGCCGCCGGGCCCGCCCGGGCCATCGAACCCGTAAGCCCGGTGCCCAAGAGCCGCGATCTGCCTTATCGGCCATGCGTCGGCGTCGCGCTGGTCAACCGGGAGGGCCATGCGTTCATCGGCCATCGCAAGCGCAAACGCGCTACGGAAGTCCTGGACGCCCGGTCCTGGCAGATGCCGCAAGGGGGAATCGACGCCGGCGAACAGCCGCTCGAAGCCGCCAGGCGCGAACTCTGGGAGGAGACCAGCGTGCGCTCGATCGAACTGATCGCGGAACTGCCGGAGTGGCTCACCTACGATTTGCCGGAAGGGGCGCGCAGGCGCTGGGGCGGGCGCTATCGCGGACAGACCCAGAAATGGTTCCTGCTTCGCTTCACCGGAAAGGACGATGAAATCGACGTGCGCCGTCCGGCCGGCGGCGCCCACGGCGCGGAGTTCGACGAATGGCGCTGGGAGCGCTTCGACCGCCTGCCCGACCTGGTCGTGCCGTTCAAGCGCGAAGTCTACGAGACGGTCTCAAGCTTTTTCGCGCCGCTCGCGCGTCCCGCGGGCAGGTGACGGCGGCGCTACTTGCCCGCCTTGACCGAGGCGATCGCCGCGGCCATCTCCTCGTCCATCTTCCTGCGCAGGCGATGATCGGAGAGGTCGACATTGCCGCGCGCGAGATCGGCCTTGAGCGCCGCGGCGACGTCGTCGTCGCTTCTGCCGACCTGCGCGCCGACGAACGCGCTCGCGTATTTTTCGGCCTCCGCGCCAGCAAGGCCCTTCATCTCGGCAGCCCAGAGCGCCACCGCCTTGTTGCGGCGCGCGACCGCCTTGAAGCGAAGGTCCTCGTCGTGGGCGAACTGCTTTTCGAAGGCGTTTTCACGATCCTCGAATGCGTCGGACATGATGGCCTCCGTCAGTTGGCGAAACCACTCGTGCGCCATCTCAACCGGCGACGCCGCGATCGTCCGATCGTGCGAGCTGGACGATGGGGAGGCGTTATGACGGTTTCCGGATTGGGGCGCAATCCGGTCTTTCTACCCAGGCCGCCGACAGGGAACATATCGCGCTTAAGGCGCTAGGGCGCCCAGGCGCGGCCATGCGGTCCGGGCGGCAGACCGAGCCTCGCGGCGATCGTCTCGGCGACATCGGCGAGGGTCGAGCGGGCGCCGATCGGCCCGGGCCTCGCGCCCGCCCCAAAGGCGAGGATCGGCACATGCTCGCGGGTGTGGTCGAAGCCTCGGAAGGTCGGATCGTTGCCGTGGTCGGCAGCGATGACGCAAGTATCGGAGGGGCGCATCGCCGCTTCGATCTCGCCAAGCCGCCGGTCGAAAGCCTCGAGACAGGCGGCGTAGCCGGGGACGTCGCGGCGATGGCCCCATTCGGTGTCGAAATCGACCAGATTGACGAGAATCAGCCCGCCCTCCGCGGTTGTCGCGAGCGCCTCAATGAGCAGGTCGATGTTGCCGTCGTTGCTGTTGCCCTTGCGCTCGTCGCCGGTGTCGCGATGGGCGAAGATGTCGCCGATCTTGCCGATCGAGACGATCGCGCGGCCCGCCCGCGCGGCGCGCTGTAAAAGATTGCCGTTGGGCGGGGGAATCGCGAAGTCCTTGCGATGGGGCGTGCGGACGAAATCCTTGGCGGTTCGCCCGACGAAAGGCCGCGCGATGACCCGGCCGATCTTCAGCCTGTCGCAGAGCTTCCGAGTGATGCGGCAAAGCTCGTAGAGGCGCTCGAGGCCGAACGCCTCTTCGTGCGCCGCGATCTGAAGCACCGAATCGGCGGAGGTGTAGCAGATGGGCTTCCCCGTCCGCACGCACTCCTCGCCGTAATCCTCGATCACCGCGGTGCCCGAGGCGTGGCGGTTGGCGAGAATGCCGGGAAGCCTGCCCTCAGCGATCATCGCTTCGGTCAGCCAGCCGGGGAAGGCGGGGATCGTTTCGGGGAAATAGCCCCAGTCGAAATCGACCGGAGCGCCGGCAAGCTCCCAATGGCCGGACGGCGTGTCCTTGCCGCGGGAGGTCTCGATTCCATAGCCCCATTGGCCGCGCGGCTCGGGAAAGGCGAAGAGAGGCGGCGCGCGGCCGGTCGAGGCCTTCATCGCCCGGCCAAGCCCGAGCGCCTCGAGGCGCGGCAGTTGCAAGGGGCCGCGCCGCAAGCCGTCGCGATCGCCGCGTCCCTCGGCGCAAGCCTCGGCGATGTGGCCGAGCGTGTCCGCGCCCTCGTCGCCGTAGGCCGCCGCATCCTCGGCGCCGCCGCAGCCGACCGAATCGAGCACGATGAGGATGGCGCGGGTCATTGGCGGTTCAGCGGCTGCCCCCTCCACCGGCCTTCGGCCGGTCCCCCTCCCCCGCCGCTTCGCGGCATGGGAGGATAGGCGCCGACCGTCGCGCGCTCATCCTCTCTCGCCATAGTCCGTCGAGAGACGGGCGTTCTTTCGAACGCCCTATGGCGGGGGAGGGGGCCCACGCGAGGCTCATGCCGCCTTCACTGGCTCACGACATGCGGCAGCGTCGCCTCGTTGGCGAAGGCGGCGGCGAACAGGGCGCGGGTGTAGTCGTTTTGCGGCGCGCGGAAGATCGCGCCCGCCTCTCCGCTCTCGACCACTCTTCCGCGCCGCATCACGACGATTTCGCTCGCCAGCGCCCGGACGACCCTCAGATCGTGGGAGATGAACAGATACGCGAGCTTGCGGCGCCGCTGCAATTCGCGCAACAGATCGACGATCTGCGCCTGGATCGACATGTCCAACGCCGAGGTCGGCTCATCGAGCACCACGAAGCGCGGGTCGAGCGCCATCGCGCGAGCGATGGCGATGCGCTGGCGCTGACCGCCGGAGAACTCGTGCGGATAGCGGTCGAGCGTCGAGGGATCGAGGCCGGTGTCGGCGAGCGCCTGCTCCACCACGCGGCGGCGCTCGGAGGCGCCCATCCTCGTCCCCTGAGCGATCAGCCCCTCCTCGACGATCTCGGCGACCGACATGCGGGGCGAGAGCGATCCGTAAGGGTCCTGGAAGACGATCTGCATCTCGCGCCGGAGCGGCCGCATCGCCTTCGAATTCAGGCCGTCGATTGCGCGCCCGCAATAGGCGATCGGCCCCTCGGACCGGATGAGCCTCAGAATCGCGAGACCCAGCGTGGTCTTGCCCGAGCCGGACTCGCCGACCACGCCGAGGGTCTCACCCTCGCGCACCGCGAGCGTCACGCCATCGACCGCTTTGACGTGAGCGACCGTGCGGCGCAGGAATCCTTTCCGGATCGGGAACCAGACCCGCAGATTGTCGGCGCTCGCGACCGTCGGCGCCGCGCGGTTCGCCGGAGGCGGATCGCCCCTGGGCTCGGCCGCCAGCAGCGCGCGCGTATAAGCGTGGCGGGGATTGGCGAACACCTTCGCGGTTTCCCCTGCTTCGACAATCTTCCCCTCTTTCATCACGAGCACGTCGTCGGCGATGCGCCTGACGATATTGAGATCGTGGGTGATGAACAGCATCGCCATGCCGAGCCTCATCTGCAGGTCTTTCAGGAGCTTGAGAACCTGCGCCTGCACGGTGACGTCGAGGGCGGTCGTCGGCTCGTCGGCGATCAGGAGATCGGGACGATTGGCCAGCGCCATGGCGATCATCACCCGTTGGCGCTGCCCGCCGGAGAGCTGGTGGGGATAGGCGCCAAGCCTCTGGGCGGGGTCGACAATGCCGACCTCGGTGAGCAACTCGACGATTCGTGCTTTCGTCGCCGCGGCGCGGCCGTGATGAAGGGCGATGATCTCGCCGATCTGGCGCTCGATGGTATGGAGCGGATTGAGCGAGGTCATCGGCTCCTGGAACACCATGGTGACCGCGCCTCCGCGCATCGCGCGCAATTCGTCGACGGACATTTTCAAGACGTCGCGCCCGCGAAAGAAGATTTCGCCGGTCGGGTAGCTGGCCGCGGGCTGAGGAAGGAGGCGCACCAGCGCCTGGGCGGTGACGGTCTTGCCGGAGCCCGATTCGCCGACCAGCGCCAGCGCCCGCCCCTCGTTCAGGCGGAAGGAGACCCGGTCGACGACCGTGCGCCCGCCTTGGCCTTGCACGAAGGCGATCGAGAGATCGCGCACGTCGAGCAGCGGCCCGGTCTCGCTCACGAGAACGTCTTTCTGGGATCGAAAGCGTCGCGCACCGCTTCGCCAATGAAAATGAGCAGCGACAGCATGAGCGCGAGGACCGCGAAGGTGGAAAGGCCGATCCACGGCGCGGACAGGTTCGCCGTGCCCTGTCGCAGAAGCTCGCCGAGCGAGGGGGAGCCTGGCGGCATGCCAAGACCGAGGAAGTCGAGCGAGGTCAGCGTGCTGATCGAGGAATTGACGATGAACGGCAGGAAGGTCAGCGTCGCGACCATGGCGTTCGGCAGCACGTGCTTGACGATGATCTTGGCGTTGGAGAGACCGAGCGCGCGCGCGGCGTTGACATATTCGAAGTTGCGCGCGCGCAGGAACTCGGCCCTGACCAGGTGAACCAGGCTCACCCAGGAGAACAAGAGCAGGATCGTGAGCAGGACGAAGAAGCTCGGCGCGAGCATCGCGGAAAGGATGATGAGGATGTAGAGGCTCGGCAGCGACGACCAGATCTCGATCAGCCTCTGCATCACGAGATCGAGCCAGCCGCCGAAATAGCCCTGCACCGCGCCGGCGAAGACGCCGATCACCGAGGAGATTCCGGCCAGAGTGAGGCCGAACAAAACCGAGATGCGAAAGCCGTAGATGAGCCGGGCGACGATGTCGTGTCCGTCCTGATCGGAGCCGAGCCAGTGCGGTTCGAGCCTTCCGCATGGGCGCGAGACGGTCGCCGCGCCCTCGATCTTCTGCCTTTCGAGCGCGGCGCGGCATTGCGCGTCGCTCAGCATCCAGGTGGGAGGCGTCGGCAACGGGGTCGGCGGGTTGAGGATGGTGGTCGAGTTGGCGAAGCGGATCGGCGGCCAGATCATCCAGCCATGCGCCTTGATCTCATCGGCGACGAATGAGCCGCGAAAATCGGCGTGCGCCTCGAAGCCGCCGAACTTCTCCTCGGGATAATCGAAGAACACCGGGAACAGGAGCTCGCCCTTGTAGGAGGCGATCAGCGGCCGGTCATTGGCGATGAACTCGGCGAACAGCGAGGCGACAAACAGGACGAGAAAAATGACCAGCGACCATGCGCCGCGCTTGTTGCGGCGAAAATTGTCGAATCGGCGCCGGTTGATCGGCGAGAGCCACGGACGGCGCTCGATGCTGGCGCGGGCTTTCGCCTCCCGCCAAGTCTCGCCTTCGTTGTCGAGCGGAACGACGGGGTTCGCCGCCTCGCCCGCCTGCGGTCGCGTGTCGGTGTCCGGAGCGAAGCGGTCCGTATCGACCAAGCTCTAAACCTCGCGCGTTTCGAAATCGATGCGCGGGTCGATCCAGGTGTAGGTGAGATCGGAGATCAGATTCACCACAAGACCGATCAAGGCGTAGATATAGAGATTGGCGAGCACCACCGGATAGTCGCGCTGGATCAGCGAATCGTAGGAGAGAAGGCCGAGGCCGTCGAGCGAGAACACCTGTTCGATCAGGAGCGAGCCGGTGAAGAAGGCGCCGATGAAGGCGCCGGGGAATCCGGCGATCACAATCAGCATCGCGTTGCGGAACACGTGGCCATAGAGCACGCGGCGCTCGGTCAAGCCCTTCATGCGCGCGGTCTGCACGTAGGATTTCTTGATCTCGTCGAGGAAGGAATTCTTGGTGAGCAGAGTCGAGGTGGCGAACGAGCCCAAGACCAGCGACGTCACCGGCAGCGTGATGTGCCAGAGGTAGTCGAGAATCTTCTGTGGCCAGCTGAGGTCGGCGAAATTGTCGGAAACCAGGCCTCGCAGCGGAAAGATCTGCCAGAACGAGCCGCCGCAGAACAGCACCACCAGCAGGATCGCGAACAGGAAGCTCGGAATCGCGTAACCGAAAATGACCAGCGCGGAGGTGACCGTGTCAAAGCGTGAGCCGTCCTTGACCGCCTTTTGGACGCCGAGCGGAATCGAGATCGCATAGGAGATGAAGGTCATCCACATCCCCAGCGAGATCGAGACCGGCAGCTTTTCTTTGATCAGGGTCAGCACCGGAACGTCGCGATAGTAACTCTTGCCGAAATTGAAGGTCGAATAGTCGCGCACCAGAATCCAGAACCGCTCGAGCGCCGGCTTGTCGAAGCCGTACTGCTTCTCCAGTTCCTTGATGAATTTCGGATCGAGGCCCTGCGATCCGCGATAGCGCGAGGAGATGTCGCCCTGCGCCTGCGCGGCGCCCGAGCCGATCTGGCCGGCGCCGCCTCCGAGCCCGGCGATCGAGCTTTGGTCCGCCCCCTGCAATTGCGCGATCGCGCGCTCGACCGGCCCGCCGGGGACGAATTGCACGATCGCGAAGGACACCGCCATGATGCCCAGGATCGTCGGGATCATCAGGAGAAGGCGGCGGAGGATATAGGCGAGCATGCCGC
>DATNBG010000185.1:0-3156 GCA_035572075.1 Roseiarcus sp.
GCAAACAAAATCTTGACATATCAGGAATCTTCAGACAATATTTCTGTTACTAAGAAATTCATGAAAGAGTCCAACTCGCGATGAGGCGGCGGCGTAAAAAATAGCGGAGTTGCGTAGCTGCCACGCTGGGTCGTCAAACCATGAGCGATCCGTAGGGTCGGGTCCATCAGGACGCCCGTCTCGCGACTGGCTATGGGCATGGCCCGGCGGCTTCAGCGACGCCGCCCTACAAGTCGCGACCGCCTTGGCGGTTGAAAGTTGCGCAAAGGAGCAGGTAAGCCAATGACATCATTGGCGCGCGTAACATGGTGCGCGGGGCTGGAAGAGCCGTGCGGGGGCGGGGTTGCGCCTGCTCGCCAACGAAATCGCGCTGGGCCTCCGGGACGGGCGGCGAAAAATCGGGGACCTCGCCATGCCCGCGCGACGCGCGGTCCCTGCGCGCGCGACGCCGCGTCACGCAGCGAGAAACGAAGTCGTCGCTCCCGAGCGGCTTCGATCAACCGGAAGGCCCCGACGCGCCGATGACGGGCGCGTTCGATCGGGGAGCCAGCGGGCGGGGACCCGGGCCAAGCGTCCGTTCAGGACTTCTTGGCCGGAGGGGGCGCGCTGTGTCCGCCGGCGGCGAGCGACTTCTTGTATTCGGACATCGAGCTCTTCGGCTTGTCCGCCTTCGGCTTCTTGGCTTCCTTGCTGCTTCGCATCTGACCCTTCGCCATCGCTTCCTCCTTGATTCTCGGCGGCCAGCCCGCGGCGATTGTGCCACAGACTGGCCCGCCGTCGCCAGCCCCGCATCGTGCGGGCGATACCCATTCTCATGGATCGGAACCGGTCCATGAGAATGGCAAGCGCGCGTAGCCGGTCGTTAGACGGGCGTTCCGTGGAGGCTCTGTTCACCGTTCGTCAACAGGGCTTTCATCTTCGCGAAACCATGCGCCTTTGCTGAAGCTTAACTGTGCCGAGACGCTCTTCATTACGATCGCGCCCGATTCACCACCCGGAAAATATTGCGGCGCACGGTCCCGCAATCCGAGCGAGCCGCGAGAACGGCCCAAGCGGACCGGAAGCGCAGGCGCTGATGATGGGTTTCGCGATCGACAGGAGCCGGACGATCATCACCGCGATGATCCTCGGGCGCCGGGTGACGGCGCAAGACGTCGCATGGCTGAAGCGGGAGGTGTTCGCGAACCGCGAAGTCACGCGCGAATCGGCGGATGAACTGTTCGCGGTCGTCCGCGCCGAGATGGACAACGCGCCCGAATGGAAAGAGTTCTTCGTCGACATGATCGCCGAGCACGTCGTCCGCCGGTCCGAACCGCCGGGCGTCGTCAACGACGAGCAGGCCGCCTGGCTTCTTGAGCGGGTTGACGAATGCAGATCGGTCGAGGCCCTGGCGGCGCTGATCAACGTGTGCGCTGAGGCGCGCCGCGCGCCGGACTGGTTCGTGGCCGCCGCGAGGGAGCGGGCCGCCGTCGCCGGAGTGTCGGCCGCGCAAGCGGCGCTGCGCGCGACCGCCGGATAGGCTCGGCCTTTGGCGGCTTCCGCCGCCTGGCGCCGCCTTGCGGGCGGCGGCTGCGCGCGCTATTCCGAAAGGGCCGGGCAGCGCTCAAGACGTGTTGAGGACGCTGGCCGCGTTCGAGGGGTGTGTCCCGACATGACCAAGGCCTCAGCCTCGCTCGCGCTCGCCGCCGCGCTCGCCCTTGGCGTGTTTTCTCAGCCAGGCGCTGCAAAGGCTCAACCGTACGGCCACTTCGCGGGGCCGCAACGCAATTGGATCGTCGGCCCGGGCTATTTCGGCTTCAGCGGCTATCCGTGGGCGGGGCCGCCGTTCGCGTGGCCGAATCCGAAGCCGGCCTATGGCTGCTACTTTACCCGCGCGCGGCTTCAAAACGCCTGGCGGCGGGTCGAGGTGTGCTCCTGAGCTTCTCCTGCTAAAACCCTGATCGGGAAGGCATTATCTCCGCAAGCGGGGCACGATTCTCGGGCGCAATGTCATTTGCCGCGGCGCGAAAAGCGAGACCTCCAAGGAACCAATGACGGCGGGTCGCGTTCGAACCCCTGTAGCCTCCTGACCTTGGGGGGTCGATCCCCCCAATTGAGGCTGCGCCAACCCCCGCCAGCCCGCCGTTCGTTTGCATCGGGCTGGCGCGCCCGCGGATGCTCCGCGTTCGGGGGCGCGATCCAGGAGGAGGATGTGATGAACAAGACATTGACGACTGCGATCGCCTCGACCGCCGGTGTGGGTCTGCTGCTCGCTTCCACGTCAGCGAAGGCCTTCGTGCCGGCGGTCCTTGCGGCGATCATTGGAGGCAGCGTTCTCGGCGGCGCGGTTCTCGGCAGCGCCGCGAACAACAGCCCCGCTACCTATCCGGTCGCGGTGACGCCTGGGGTCACGGTCGGCTCTACGAACTGCTACTTCAGGGACAGGCTTGCTAACCCGGTTACCCAAACATGGATCCGCGAACAAGTCTGCACCACGGTAGCGCCGTGACGGTTTGACGTGACTCAAGAACGCAGAGGCACGCCGATAGGCCGCGCGTCTGCTCGCGCCCCGGACTCAAGTCTTGGGCGCGATCCGAAAGGAGGACTATCATGAACAAGACATTGACCACTGCAATCGCCTCGACCGCCGGTGTGGGTTTGCTGCTCGCTTCCACGTCAGCGAAGGCCTTCGTGCCATTGGTCCTAGGCGCGATCATTGGAGGCAGCGTTCTCGGCGGCGCGGTTCTTGGCAGCGCGGCGAGCAACGCCGCCCACAACACCTACGTCGCCAATGGCCGGACCGTTGTGGCGACCACCGCGCCCGGAGTGGCGGTCGGCTCGACCACCTGCTACTTCACCCATGCGTGGGTCGGCAACGTCCGGCGGCGCGTGGAGGTCTGCAACAACTACTGATCTGTCACGAAGGGGCGCGGCCTTTGCCGCCGCGCCCCGCCGCCCTACGAGCCCCGTTGAGAAGCGCCGCTTGTTTACGCGCTGGCCTCGTTCCAATAGAAACGGCCCTTGAAGGAAAGCCTCCAGCTTTCCTCGCAAGGGCGCGATGTTCAATAAAATCCTGATCGCCAACCGCGGCGAGATCGCCTGTCGCATCATCAAGACGGCGCGCCGCATGGGCATCGGGACCGTCGCCGTCTATTCCGAGGCCGACGAGGACGCGCT
>DATNBG010000186.1:0-12929 GCA_035572075.1 Roseiarcus sp.
AAGCGAGGCGCGACGGGAAAGCCATTCTGCACGTTCGCCTTCATCGCCTCCGGCGAGGTCATCCAGGCGATGGCCTCAAACGCGAGTTCGACCCGCTCGGGCGGCAGGTTCGCGGGGATGCACAAGAGGAAGCCGCCAATCGGGTTGTTGGACGCGCCGCCCGGGCCGCGAGGCTGCGGCAAATAGCGCACCTTGCGCCGCACGGCGGAACTGACGTCGGTTTCGAAGCGCGCCGCGCGCACTGTCCAGCAATAGGCGAGTGCGGTTTGGCCGGAAAGAAAGGAGGTGGTGCGCCTGTCCCAGTCCATGTCGAGAATGTCCGGCGGCGAAAACTCCTTGAGCTTGTGCAAATAGTCGAGCACGCGCAGGCCCGCTTCCGACTGGATCTGCGGCCGCAATTCGTCGCCCCGCGCTTCATCGACCCCGATTCCGAGACTGCTCTTCGGAATTCGCAGGATCGACTCGCCGCAGCAGCCCATCAGAAACATGAAGGTCGAGGCGATCGGCATTCCCCGCGCGCCGTTCCAGGCGATGCCGTAGCGTTCCCTGGCGGGCGCGTGGAAGTGCTTGGCGGCGGCGACGGTCTTTTCGAAGGTCGCCGGATAGTCGGCCCTGTCCTTTTCAAACAGGTCGGAGCGCGCCGCGAGCAATTCGATCGTGCAATAGATCGGCACGCCGAACTGCTGGCCGCGCCACGAGCCCATCGACCAGACCGAAGGGTGAAAGTCGAGCGAGGAAAGGCTGGTTGACTTGATATGTTCGTCGAGCGGGATGACCAGCTTCTTCTTGACCGCCTCGCCGAGCCAGGGCGCATTGATCGCGACGATGTCGTATTCCGAGACCGCCATGCGGGCGTTTTCGACCAGCCGCTCATGCAGCTGGGGCAATTTGCGCAGGTCGAAGTTTTTGCGCGAGGCCATGTTGTTGCGGAAGTCCGCCCACATGTTGCGCATCGACAGAAAGTAATTGTCGTCGTTGAGCAAGAATTTGATCTCGTGGGCGCCGCGGAACAGGCTTTCGATGAGCCGCGGCGGCGGAATGATCTGGGCGGCGAAATACGAGCCGCCGAAATAGAAATCCTCCTCGTCGTCGGTTTTCGGACGCAAGCCGAAAGTCTCCGCGAGCAGGAACTTGATCTTGCGCGCATATTGGATGAAGCTTTCGAGCAGCGCCTCGCTTGGCCGCAGCTTGAACCTCTTGCTGCCCTCGCCGAGCGGTTCCTGGAGGATGTCCCCGCGCTCGATCAGCGTATGAATGCGCCGCATCGCGGTTGCGTGCGGCGCCCTGGCGACCGAGGCAAGCGTGGAGATCGCGACCGGCGTTCCGGTCAGATGATTCTTGATCAGGAACAGCAGCAGGTTCCAGGTCGCGTCCTCCTCGGCGATCGGAACCAGTTCCTGGAACGGCCGGCGGACCCGTTCGAGAAACGCGATGATCCGCAGGAGTTCGTGCTCGGTCATCCGACAGCGGTTCGGCCGGTTTATCGCGGATCCTCCCGATCCGCCCGGCCCTCGCCTTCGGTTAGGCGTGGAGACCACGCTTGTCCAGCCCGAGGCGCCGCCTCTCTCCATCGCGACTGGCTCGGAAATCGTTACGGGACGAACCCCCCGCAGTTCCAATGTTCAGGGAATGATTTTCTCGGAGCGCAGGGTCGCGAACAGGTCGCGGAAAGCTTCCTCGGTATTCTGGTAGACGAGGAAGCCGAGCTTGCGGCTCAGCGCCATGTCCGTCATCACCTCGAGCGGACGGCCCATGTCGAGGTCGGTGTGCCAGGGCGATGCGACTCGCCAGAGATCGGGCTCGGCGAGGCCGTATTTCGCCGACATTGTTTTCCAGACCCCGGCGTCGTTCGCCATCTGGCCTTCAAGCGGGACTGGCGCGCCCTCGAAGCCTTGCCAGGCGACCTCGAACCACTTGGCGATGCGCGGCCACAACCAGCTCCATCGGAAGATGTCGCCATTGACGATATTGTAGGCTTGGTTCTTGGCGATATCGGTCGTGCTCGCCCAGACGAGCTGCTTGCCCAGCACGCGCGCGTCGGTCATGTCGGTCAGGCCGTTCCATTGCGCGGCGCTGCCGGGGAACTTGAAGGGACGGCCGACCTCCTTGCAAATCGACGCGTAGGCGGCAAGCGTCGTGCCCATGTTCATCGCGTTGCCGATCGCCTTGCCGATGATCGTATGCGGGCGGTGCACGCTCCAGGTAAAGCCGTCGCGCTTGGCCGCCGCGTAAACCTCGTCCTCCTGGTTGTAGTAGAAATTCGGAACGTCCAGGCGCGGCTGCTCCTCCCGCACTGGCGTCGGGGGAAGCAGCCCGCTCTGCGCATAGGCCTCGAACGGCCCGAGGTAGTGCTTGAGCCCGGTGACCAGCGCGACGTGCCTGACGCTTCTGGCTGGCGCGACCGCGTCGAGGACGGTTCGCACGATTCCGGCATTGACCTTGATGTTTTCATCCTCGGTGGGCCGGCGCGACCACACGGTCAGGTAGACATGGCTCGGTTCGAGCCGGCTCACCGCCTTGCCTACGCTGGCGGGATCAAGAAGGTCGGCGGCGTGATGCTCGACGCCCGGAACGATCCCTTCCCGGCGGCGCGAAATTCCGTGAACGTGGGCGCCGGCGCGGATGAGTTCCTGCGACGCGCCGCGCCCGGCAATGCCGGTCGCGCCCACAACCAGCGCCACAATGTTCATGCTTGTCTCCCGATCGGTCAGAGAAGAGGCGCGGCCGCCAAGCCCCAAACCGGCCTCAGCCGATGTTCACCATCACCTTCATTTCCTGGCCGCTCGGGTTGAGCAGCGAGCGGAATCCCTTCTCGACGATCGCGTCCGGTTCGATCCGCCCGGTGACGATCTTTTCGACCGGCAGCTTGCCGCTCGAGATCATGCGGATGACGCGAGGCCACATCGTCACCTCGTAGCACCAGGTCGCCTCGATGGTGATGTCCTTCAGCGCCCATAGCGCGGGATCGACCAGCGCCTTCTTCACATGCAGGCCGGTCTGCACCACGACCCCATGGTTGCGCACCGCCTGCACACAGGTGTTGAGCGCCGCCTCGATGCCCGAACACTCGATCGCTGCGTCGACTCCCACCCCCTCCTCGGTGTTTGCGCGGATATGCTCGACCACATCGACCGATTTCGGATCGAGCGCCGCCGTTGCGACGCCGAGGCTCTCGATATGCTTGCGGCGATTGGCGTTGGGCTCGCTGACGAAGATCTTCGAGGCGCCGACGGCGCCGCAGATCAGGACGACCAGCGCCCCGATCGGTCCGGCGCCGGTGATGAGCACCGTGCTGCCGCCGGTCACCCTGGAGCGATCGACGCTATAAAGCGCCACCGCGGTCGGCTCGACGAGCGCCCCCTGTTCGTCCGTGACGTTGTCAGGGATCAGGTTCGCATTGTAGTCGTTGATGACGGCGAGTTCGCCCATCCCGCCCCAGGCCCAGCTCAGCCCGATGCACCCCATGCTGGGACTCAAATGGTTGAGACCGCGGCGGCTGTAATAATCGTCAAGCGGCATCACCAGCGGCTGGATCGAGATCCGGTCGCCCTTGCGCACCCGTTTCACATCGCGGCCGGCTTCAATGACCTCGGCTGAAAACTCGTGGCCGAGAATCTGGGGCAGCGCGGCGCCGGTGAATTTGTGCGGAGTCTTGGGCGTCACGATCGGGCCGCCGGCGAATTCGTGAAGGTCCGTGCCGCAGATGCCGCAGGTCAGCGGCTTGATAAGCAGCTGCGAGTCCCCAAGCGAGGCCGGCGAGGGAACATCTTCGACGCGCACGTCCTCCTTGGCGTAGAACCGCACCGCTTTCATCGTTTCTTCCCTCTCGTTTTCGCGCCTTCTTATTGCGAAACGCCGCCAGGTCGAGCGAGCGCATGCCCGCTGGCCCCCGCCGGAAAGCGTTGATCGGGACAACGATCGCCGCGTTGAAATCGAGACCTGCGCTACCTGGCGCGAACCATCAGACCTTGGCGAAAGTCCCTCAGCGCCCTGTCCTCCCTGGCCGCTCCCTTAGCACCGCCGTTCCGGAGCCGCGGGCCGGATTTATCCAAAATGAGGATTTTTTCGGACGGCGCCTTGCCGTTCTCTGGCAATTTCCACCGGCAAAGACTTTGGGTGGGAAACGGCGACGATGGCCTCAGTGACGGACTCGGCCACGCAGAGCGACAGGCTACAAAACGACGACATAGGCTTGGATCGCCGCCTCGAGCTCTTCCGTCTCCAGGTCGAGATTCGCGATTGCGAAAAGCGCGCCCAGGATCTGTTCCTGCAAAACATGATCAAGGGCACGAGTCATTTGTCGATCGGTCAGGAGGCGGTCGCGGCCGGGTTCGGCGTCGCGATGCGCAAGGGCGACAAGTCGTTCTGCACATATCGCGGGCACGCGCATACGCTCGCCCGCGGCGCCCCGATGGAGGGCATGCTTGGCGAACTGATGCTGCGCGACATCGGGCTCATGCGCGGCAAGGGCGGCTCCATGCATCTGACCTCGGTCGAGCATGGCGTGTTCGGGTCCTATGCGATCGTCGGCGCGCATCTGCCGATCGCCTGCGGCTCGGCGTGGCGCGCCCAATATCTTGGCGAGAAAGACGTGGCGGTCTGTTTCTTCGGCGACGGAACCACCAATATCGGGGCTTTCCACGAGGCGCTCAATTTCGCCGCGGTCTGGAAACTGCCCGTGGTCTTTGTCTGCGAGAACAACCTCTACATGGAGTATACGCCGATCGGCGAGGTGACGGCGGTTAAACATCCGGCGGCCGATCGCGCCGGGGCTTACGGCCTCGAGCGGATCGTTGTCGACGGCAACGACGCCGATGTCGTCTTTCGCACCGCGCTCGCCGCGCTCGGGAAGGCGCGCGCGGGCGACGGTCCTTCGCTCATCGAATGTCTCACCTATCGCCATTCCGGCCATTCGCGCGCCGATCCCGCCAAATACCGCCCGCCGGGCGAGCTCGACGAATGGCTGAAGCGCGATCCAATCGTGATCTACCGCGAGCGCCTCAAGGAATTCGGCGTCGAGCAGGCGACGATCGAGGCGGTCGAGGCGGAAAGCAGGCGAAAGGTCGAAGCCGCCACCGAGGCGTGCAAGGCTTCGCCGCCGGCGCCGGTCGAGCTCATGACCAGGGACGTCTACGCGGATGGAGGCTGGGCGTGGCGGAACTGACCTACCGCGACGCCGTCGCGCGCGGCATCGCCCAGGAGATGGAGCGCGACAGCCGCGTCGTCTTCCTCGGCGAGGATGTGGCGAAGGCGGGCGGGGTTTTCAAAACGACGGTCGGCCTCTACGAGCGGTTCGGGCCGCTGCGCGTGCGCGACACGCCGATCTCCGAACAGGCGATCCTCGGCGCCGCGATGGGCGCGGCGATGACCGGCTTGCGGCCGATCGCGGAGATCATGTTCGCCGACTTCCTCGCGGTGTGCTTCGACTCCGTCGCCAATCAGATGTCAAAGCTGCGCTACATGTCGAACGGACAGCTTTCTTGTCCGCTCGTCATCCGGACCGGCAACGGCGGCGGTGTCCGCTTCGGGGCGCAACACTCGCAGTCGATTGAAAACTGGACGATGATGATTCCGGGCGTGAAGGTCGTCGCGCCCTCCTCGCCGATCGATGTGATCGGACTCATGGCCGCCGCCGTGCGCGATCCGGACCCCGTCGTCTTTCATGAGCACAAGGCGCTCTACGCGACCAAGGGCGAGGCGCCGGACGGGGAGATCGTCGACACCCTTGGAACCGCGAAAATCCTTCGCCCCGGCCGCGACTGCACGATCGCCGCTCTCGCCTTGATGGTTCCGCGCGCGCTCGAGGCCGCCGAGATCCTTCAGCGCGAGCACGGCGTCGATGCGGAGGTGATCGACGTGCGCTCGCTGGTGCCGCTCGACACGCAAACGATCCTGGGCTCGGTCGGCAAGACCGGCCGCCTGTTCACGGTGGAAGAGAACCCGCGGCTCTGCGGCTGGGGGGCCGAGGTCGCCTCCATCGTCGCCGACGAAGCCTTCTGGGATCTCGACGGTCCGATCGTCCGCATCACCACCCCGCATATTCCGCTGCCAGCCGCCGATCATCTCGAGGACTTGGCGCTGCCGAACGCGGCGCGAATCGCCGACAAGGTGCGCCGCGTGCTGAACGGATAGACCATGGCGTCGACGATCATCATGCCGCAGCTTGGCGAGACGGTTGCGGAGGGCAAGATCCTCGCCTGGTTCAAGTCGGTCGGCGACGAGATCAAGGAAGGCGACAACCTGTTCGAGGTCGAAACGGACAAGGTCACGATCGAGGTGCAGGCGACCGTGGCAGGGCGCCTGTCGGAAATCCGCGTCGGGCCCGGGGCGACCGCCAGGGTCGGCGAAGTGCTCGCGATCGTCGGGGACGGCGGGGCGAGGGCGCCGGCGCGCCCTCCCGCCTCGGCGGGAAAGGCCGTGCGAGGGCGCTCACCCTTCGAGGAGGTGTCGACGCCAACCGGCAACTTCGGGCCGGCGAAGGGGCCGGACGGCGTCCACTTGACCCCGCTCGCCCGCCGGCTGATCGCCCAACACGGACTCGACCTCGCCGGGCTTGCGACCGAAGCCGGGCGACATGGGGCAAAGAGGATCGACGGAGCGGCCGTGCGCGCGGCGATCGGCGCGCGGCCGGCCGCCCCCATGGCGCCTCCCGCCCCAGTCACGCTGCCTTCGCCGCTGCTCTCTCGGGAAGGCGCCGTGATCACCTTGAACAATGTGCGGCAAAAGACCGCTGAACGCCTCACGGAAAACTGGCGGTCGATTCCGCACGTGTTCCAGGCGATCGACGTCGATTTCACCGCGCTCGACCGCGTGCGGAGGAGCCGCAAGGCGGCGTTTGAGCGGACGCACGCCTTCTCCTTGACTTTTCTCCCATTCGTCGCCCGGGCAGTTTGTCTCGCGATAGCGGACTATCCCCAAATCAACGCCAGCTTTGACGGCAAGGCGCTCACGCTTTCGCACGACGTCCATCTCGGCATCGCGGTCGACCTCGACCATAACGGCCTCGTTGCCCCCGTGGTCCGCGAGGCGGGCGAACTCACCCTGGTCGGGCTCGCCAAGGCGATCAGACGCCAGATCGACAAGGCGAAGTCCGGCAAGCTCACTCCCGACGATCTCGCCGGGGCCACCTACTCGATCAGCAACAACGGCGCCTTCGGCACGACCTTCACCGCGCCGATCATCAATGCGCCGCAAGTCGGCATTCTCTCGTTGGACGCAATCCGGCTCAAACCGGCGGTTGTCTCGACCAAAGAGGGCGACTTCGTCGCGCCGCGAATGATTGGCATGGTCGGGCAAAGTTTCGACCACCGGGCGTTTGACGGCGCTTATTCGGCGGCGTTCCTCTCGCGGCTCAAGCAGATCCTCGAGGCGCGCGACTGGGCCGAAGAATTTCCGCCGAATCCGTGACGCGCCAGCGCGCCGCCGGGTCGGCTCAAGGGGAGCACGCATGAAATACAACAGTCCGCATTCGACCGCCGCCTGGGGCATGATGGCCAAGGACTGGGAACAGGGCGTCGACTATCATCGCCTCTCGGTCGAGCGGCTGAAGCGTGCGCAAGACGCCATTCGCTACGCGGGCCTCGGCGGCGTCCTTTGCTTCAACTTCGACAACATCCGTTATGTCACCGCCACCCACATCGGCGAATGGGCGCGCGACAAGTTCTTCCGCTATGCGCTGTGCCCCGCCGAAGGCAAGCCGTTCCTGTGGGATCCGGCGCCGCCCGCCAAACGCATCTCCTCGCCCTGGATCTCCGACAACGTCGCCGCCCCCATCACCACCATGCAGGGCGCGATCCCGCCGTCGATGAACGTGCAGAACGACTTCGCCAGGCAGATCAAGAAGACGCTCGCGCACTACGGCATCGACAAGGAGCCGCTCGGCATCGACATGATGGAGATCGGCATGTTGCGCGCGCTCGAGGCGGAGGGGATCGAGGTCGTCGACGGCCAGCAGGCGCTGCTCGATGCGCGCGAGGTCAAGACGGAGGATGAAATCGAATTGCTCAAAGTCGCCGCGTCGATGGTGGATGCGACCTATGTCGACATCGCACGCGCGATCCGGCCGGGAACCAAGGAGAACGAACTCGTTGCAATCGCCAACGACAGGCTGTTCCGCATGGGGGCCGAGCGCGTCGAGTGCGTGAATTCCGTATCGGGTCGTCGCGGCCGGCCGCATTCGCATACATTCTCCGACCGGATGATCCAGCCGGGCGACATGATCTTTCTCGACATCATGCATTCATTCAACGGCTATCGGACCTGCTATTACCGGACGTTCATCTGCGGCGAGCCGAACCAGCATCAGATCGACGCCTACGAGACCGCGTCCAAATGGATCAGCGCCTCGATCGACATGATTCGTCCCGGCGTCACGCCCGACGAGGTGGCGTCCGTCTGGCCGGACGCCCAGGAATTCGGCTATCGGGACGAGGCGGAGGCGTTCCTGTTGCAATACGGCCACGGCGTCGGATTGTCGTTGTGGGAGCGCCCGATCTTCTCGAAGCGCTTCCGCGGGCAGAACCGGCCGCTCGTCGAGGGCATGGTGTTCGCGCTTGAGACGTGGAAGGGCGCGGACGACGGTTCCGGCGCTGCGCGGATTGAGGAAGAGGTTGTCGTCACCAACAAAGGATGCGAAATCATCACCAACTTCCCCTCTGACCGGCTGATCTCGTGCGGTCTCCCGGGTTGCGAGGTGTTCTAAGCCGAATTTCGTTGGCGAGCCAACGCAATCCTGCTTAGATTCCCTTGATTTCGCAGGATTCTCAGCCGAAAACCGGTGTCCACTTTTCGGCAATTCTGCTTAGCCGGCGTCGCCAATGACTGTTGAACCCCCGCAACCCGAGGCTAGGAGCCGTATCCCGGTGACTCTTGTCACCGGGTTTCTGGGAAGCGGGAAGACGACGCTCATCAATGCCGCGCTGCGCTGTCCAGAGCTTGCGAAGACGGTGGTCGTGGTCAACGAGTTCGGCGAGGTGGGTCTCGACCACCAGTTGTTCGCCAGCAGTTCCGACTCCGTGGTCGTGCTCGAAAATGGCTGCCTTTGCTGTACGGTTCGAAGCGACCTGGTCGCGACGCTCAACTCGCTCTACCACGCGCGACAGGCGGACGAGATTCCGGCGTTCGACAACGTCGTCATCGAGACGTCGGGGCTCGCGGAGCCAGGCCCGGTCCTTCAGGCGTTTCTGTCCGAGCCGACGCTGGACGGGCTCTATCGCGTCGCCAGCGTGCTGACGCTCGTCGATGCGGTCAACTGGGCCGGAACGGCGGAAGCGCACCAGGAGTCGGTTCAGCAGGTGGCGTTCGCGGACCAGATCCGGATTACGAAACTCGACCTCATCGCCGGCGACAGACAGGCCGGTTCGTCGCGAATGCGGGTCGATCTCCGCCGCATCAACCCGTCAGCCGAGATCGCGGCGGTCGATTGGTCGCCGGACGCGATCGCCAGACTGCTCACGTCTCCGGGGTTCGACACCGCCGATCCGCGCGCGGATCCGCGCGGGTGGCTCGATGTTCAAGCCTATGAAAACGCCGGCCATGACGATGACGCGTGTGGCGACGGTCATGACCATCACGATCACCTCGGCTCCGCGCACAACCACGCTTTCCAGGGCAGGGGAATCGAAAACTTCGTGCTCAGCCGCGAGAGCCCCCTCACCCGCGAGGAGACGCAGTTTCTGCTCGATGGGATCGCGCAAAACCTCGGATCGGGGCTGCTGCGGGTCAAAGGACTGGTGAACATCGCCGAGGAGCCCGGCCGGCCGGCGGTGATCCAGGGCGCGCAACATCTTCTGCACACGATGACCTGGCTCGACCGCTGGCCCGACAGCGATCAGCGGACGCGGATCGTCTTCATCACCCAGGGCATACCGCGAGACAAGTTGAAGGATATTGTCGACTTGCTCGACCGTGTCAGCTCCCGGACCTTCAAGGCGCGAGCCCGCGGCCGGGAAGCCTACGAGGCCGCGAAAGCCGCCAGCCGGAACGAGTGAGATTCGACCTCATTTGCGATCGAGCGGGACTCGACGGCTTCGGATCAGCTCCTCAGCACCACGCAGGCGCCGCCGGCGGCTTCGAGGCTGGCGCAGATCTTGTCGGCTTCCCTCCGGCTCTGCGCCCCGATCCGCACCCGATAGAACGGGCGGAAGCCCCGGCTCCTCACCACCGAGCCGAGCACGAACGGGTTTTTCCCGCCGATCACGGGATAGAAATCATGCTGCACACGGGCGAAGGCCCGCATCGCCGACGCTCGTGAGAAGGAGGCGGCGATCTGCACCCCCCAGGGCGCAAACCAGCCGGAGACGACCGGGGAGGCGGGCGCCGTCGCGCGGAGGCTCGCGATGAGGCTCAGGCACGAAGGATCGGCCGCGGGCGCGGCAACGGCGGGCGGTTTCTCGCCGCGCCACTCGTCGGCCGCGTGACCGGTGATCGCAAGCACATAGTCCTGCGTCTCGAACGGAAGCGAACCCTTGCCCGCGAGCCAATGCTTAAGCGCGGTCGCGCCTGCATTATAGGCCGCCGCCGCCAGGCCCAGATTGCCGAAGCGGAGCTTGAGCTCGTTCAAGAGCCGCGCGGAGGCCGGGATCGCCGACGCCGGATCGAACGGATCGATGAGCCCGCGCTCGTTCGCGGTCGCCGGCATGAACTGCGCCACCCCTTGCGCGCCGGCGGGGCTCACCACACTCGGCCGGAACGAGCTTTCCCGCCAGATGAGCCTGGTGAAGAAGCCGACCGGCAGCCCCTCGGCCTTGGCGGAGGATTCCACGATCCCGCAAAGGGTCGCGAGCGCGTTGTCGCTCGCAGGCCCCGCGTCGGGTTGCGCCCCGCGTCCGCTCATCAGAAGCGCGAGCGCAGTGAGCGTGATTCTCGTAAGGCCCGCGCCGCTCACGGCTTTGCCCATCAGGGCGCCGATGCTATAGGGGCGCCTCGCCCGCATGTCGCGCGTCTCCCGCCAACGAAAGCCCCTCTCCATGCCTAAGATCAAGGTCGCTAATCCGGTTGTCGAGCTCGACGGCGACGAGATGACGCGCATCATCTGGGCTCTCATTCGCGACAAGCTCATCCATCCCTATCTCGATATCGACCTCAAGTACTTCGACCTTTCTGTGGAGAACCGCGACCTAACCCATGACCAGGTGACGATCGACGCGGCGCACGCGATCAAGGCCGTGGGCGTTGGCGTCAAATGCGCCACCATCACCCCGGACGAGGGGCGGGTCAAAGAGTTCCGTCTCAAGGAGATGTGGAAGAGCCCGAACGGCACCATCCGCAATATCCTTGGGGGAGTCATCTTCCGCGAGCCGATCATCTGCAAGAACGTGCCGCGCCTCGTGCCGAGCTGGACCAAGCCGATCGTGATCGGCCGCCACGCCTATGGCGACCAGTATCGCGCGACCGATTTCAAAGTCCCGGGCAAGGGCCGCCTTTCCATCCGGTTCGAGGGCGAGGACGGCACGGTGATCGAGAAGGAAGTGTTCAAGTTCCCCGGCGCGGGCGTCGCCATGTCGATGTACAATCTCGACGATTCGATCCGCGACTTCGCCCGCGCCTCCCTGAACTATGGGCTCATGCGCAAGTACCCGGTCTATCTCTCGACCAAGAACACGATTCTCAAAGTCTATGACGGCCGCTTCAAGGACATCTTCCAGGAGGTCTACGAGAGCGAGTTCAAGAGCCGGTTTGAGGCGCTTGGGCTCACTTACGAGCACCGCCTGATCGACGACATGGTCGCGTCGGCGCTCAAATGGTCAGGCGGCTATGTGTGGGCCTGCAAGAATTACGACGGCGACGTCCAGTCCGACACGGTCGCGCAGGGGTTCGGCTCGCTCGGCCTCATGACCAGCGTCTTGATGACGCCCGACGGGCGGACGGTCGAAGCGGAGGCGGCCCATGGCACCGTCACCCGCCATTATCGCGAGCATCAGAAGGGCAATCCGACCTCGACCAACTCGATCGCCTCGATCTTCGCCTGGACCCGCGGTCTCGCCCACCGGGCCAAGCTCGACGATAACGCGGCGCTGGCCAATTTCGCCGCGACGCTCGAGAAGGTGTGCGTCGAGACGGTCGAGGCCGGGTTCATGACCAAGGATCTCGCCCTCCTGGTCGGCCCCGAGCAGAAGTGGCTCTCGACCGAAGCTTTCCTCGACAAGGTCGACGCGGGCCTGAAGAAGGCGATGGGGTAGAGGACAACCGACTTGAAAAGAGAGCTTGTTCTGAACGAATTGCGAGGCTGTCTACCGGAGATTCGAGCGCACGGGGTCCGTGCGCTCTACCTTTTCGGGTCAACCGCCCGCGACGCGGCCCATGAGGACAGCGACGTCGACATCTTCATTGAAGCTGAGCAGGCGGACCGGTTCAACGCGTTCGACCTGATCGACGTCAAGACGATCCTGGAGAAACGCCTTGACGCCCACGTCGACCTGACGACGCGAGACGGCCTGCATCCGCGACTGCGCGGACAAATCGAGCGAGAGGCCATTCGGGTTTTTTGATGGCGCGCGATCCTCGCATTGCCCTCGACGACATGGCGGTCGCGATAGATCTGGTGCCAAACTCGCCCCGCGGGGAAACCTTCTTAGCCTATGCGGCTTCTTTGACAACAATCATGGGAGCCCCTGAAGCTTCCACAATTGCTGCTAGCACTTGGCAAGCCATGGTCAAGTTGCAAACCTGATCGTTCAATGTGTTGATCTCTTTTCGGCCATGAAACAAGTTGTTGCGCAGCCGATGGATCACAATCATTACCGCTAGGAGTTGGCTTTCCGGATCATTTTTTTCGCTACGCAGGACAGCCTCAACGTGCTTTCGGCTGTCTCTCGGCCAAGACCACAACCGTTCGAATTGTCTGTTGAACTCGCCTTCCGTGACATATCTCTGTCTCCAGAACCGCACACCGTCTTCGATGGCCCGCGGAAGTGAACTGTGACGGCCGA
>DATNBG010000187.1:0-3935 GCA_035572075.1 Roseiarcus sp.
GTCCCGCGGCGCCAGAGGAGGCCGCCAAGAAAGGCCGGCGCGATCTGCGCCACCGCCGCGAACGAGAGCAGGCCGATCGAGACGAGGCCCGCTTCGCCGGTCATGCGCTCGTAAGCGAAGCCGAGGGCGAGAACCCCGACGATGGCGGTGCGGCGCACCCACAGCACCATCGCGCCGATGTCGCCCTCGACGGCCGACGCGTTGGCGCCGCGCCGGCGCAGGATGAGCGGCATCACCAGATCGTTGGAAATGGTGATGGCGAGGGCGACGCTTTCGACCACCACCATTCCGGTCGCCGCCGAAATGCCGCCCACCATCGTCAACAGCGCCACCCCGCGCGCGCCGGCGCTGAGCGGCAGGGCGAGCACGGTCAGGTCGCGATTGATCGAATGGTCGGGAAAAATCTTGAGGCCGGCGATAGCCAGCGGCGCGACAAACAGATTGATCAGCACGAGATAGGCGGGAAACAGCCAGGCCGCCGTGCGGATGTCGCGCTGATCGTGGTTCTCGACCACGGCGACGTGGAACTGGCGTGGCAGAAGCACGATCGCGAACGCCGACAGGAGCATGGTCACCGCCCAGACCGCGGGATTGGGGGGAGTCTGGATCACGGAGGCGATTTTGGGATCGGCTTGGGCGATCTCGGTCAGATCGACGATCCCGTCGTTGAGCCCCCAGACGACGAAGGCGCCGACGGCGAGAAACGCCACCAGCTTGACGATCGATTCGACGGCGATGGCGAGAATGAGACCGTCCTGATGCTCCTTGGGGTTGATTCGCCTTGTGCCGAACGCCATCGCGAACAGCGCAAGCAAAAGCGACACCGCGAAATAGAACGAGGCGGAGGGCTTGTCCGGCGTGAGCCGCGCATGATCGAACGATTCGACCACCATCATCACGGTCGGCGCGATCGCCTTGAGCTGGAGCGCCACATAGGGCGCGAGCCCGATCAGCGCGATCAGCGCGGCGACCGCGGCGACCGGCTGGGATTTTCCGTACCGCGCCGAGACGAAATCGGCGACCGTGGTGACGTTCTGCGCGCGCGCGAGATTGGCGATCCGGGCGATGAACGGCGCCCCGAGGCCGATGACAAGAATCGGCCCGATATAAATCGGCAGAAAATCAAGCCCGTGCTCGGAGGCGAGCCCGACCGAGCCGTAGTAGGTCCACGAGGTGCAATAGACGGCGAGGCTCAGCGCATAGACGACCGGGCGCGCACGGCCCGAGGCGAAGCGCCGCCCGGCGCCGTCTCCCCACCAGGCGATGAGGAACAGAAACGAGACATAGCCGATGGCGGTCAGAAAAACCGTGGTGCCGTTCATCTCAGGCCGAGCATTCGCTCTCCGCTTCGCGAACTATTATCTTAACCGATGAGGGAGTTTCGGGGAATTCGACGCATTCGCCTGGCCTGATTTGCGACAGCACGACGCGGCTGGGCCGAGCTTCGACGGGCGGGAACGGGAGCAGGAGGATGGACGACGAAGAGATTCAAGAGGCGCTCAATCGCCACTGGGCGGCCTCGGACGCAAACCAGTTCGAGGTAGAACATGACATTTACCGCGAGGACGCAGTGCTCGAGTACCCGCAATCGGGGGAGCGCATCAGGGGCCGGCACAACATTCAGGCCTCTCGCCTCGCGCAGCCGAACTCGAAACGCTTCACGGTTCGCCGCGTCATCGGCGCGGGCGACCTCTGGGTCACGGAGTTCATCCTCGCGTATGACGGCCGGCCGTCCTATACGGTGAGCATCATGGAGTTCAAGGATGGCAAGGTGGCCCGCGAGACCCAATACTTTGCCGACCCATTCGAACCGGGACCATCGCGAGCGCGTCTGGTCGAGCGGATGGGTTGAAACCGGGCGAGGCAAAAGCGCGTCCGCGCGCGCTGGATCGGGCGGAGCTGCCCATCGACACCGCTGAGCTTGCTCGTTTTCTCATCGGCAAAGTGCTCGTGCGGATGCTGGCCGAAGGTGTGGCGGGCGGGCGCATCGTCGAGACCGAGGCATATCCGATCGGCGACGCCGCGGGTCACGCTTATCGCGGCATGACCGCGCGCAATCGGGCGCTCTTCCTCGAGCGCGGACACGCATATGTGTATCTTGCCTACGGCGTCTCGTTCATGCTGAATGTCTCGAGCGAGACGTCCGGCGTGGGCGCGGGCGTGTTGATCAGGGCGGTCGAGCCAACCGATGGCGTCGCGATCATGAAGCGAAATCGCGGCGTCGAGCGGGTGAGAGACCTGGCCCGGGGCCCGGGACGGCTGTGCGAAGCCCTGGGGATTGATCGCCGGCTGGACGGGATCGACCTCTGTCAAGCCGGCCCGCTGTGGCTCGGCTCTGACGGTCGGGCGCCGGACGAAATCGGGCAGAGCAAACGGATCGGCATTACCCGCGCAGCCGACTATCCGCTGCGATTTTACGTGCGAGGCAGTTCATTCGTCAGCGGTCCGAAGGCGCTCAATCGATAAGAGAGGCCTCTCCGCGCGCTGGCTAAATCCAATAGGCGTACTTGAAAAGCGGACGCGCCATCGAACCCGTCTCTAAGCTTATTCGGCGGCCGGCTTCGGACAAAGGAGTGTGAGCATGGCGACCCCCGATACGCTTCGCTATACGAAAATTCCTCTCAACAATGGATCTGGCGCGATCCCCGCCGTGGGGTTTGGCACGCTGATCCCTGATCCTGTCGCGACCAAAGAAGCGACGCGGGCCGCGCTGGAGGTGGGATTCCGACATTTCGATTGTGCGGAACGCTACCGCAATGAAGAAGCTGTTGGCGACGCCATGCAGGCGGTGTTCAGGGCGGGGACGACTCGGCGGGAGGATGTTTTCGTCACCACCAAGCTTTGGAACACCAATCATCGTCCCGAGCGGGTCAAGGCCGCCTTTGACGCCAGCTGCGGGCGGCTGCAAATCGACTATGTCGATTGCTACATCATCCACACCCCTTTCGCCTTTCAACCCGGCGACGAGCAGGACCCGAGGGACCAGCGCGGCCAGGTCCTCTATGATTCCGGGGTGACCTTGGTCGAGACGTGGCGAGCGCTCGAGCGCCTCGTGGACGACGGTCGGTGCAAGTCGATCGGCCTGTCGGATGTCAATCTGGAGAAGCTGCGAGAGATCGTTGCGGCGGCGCGCATCAAGCCTGCCGTGCTGCAGGTCGAGGCCCATCCCTATCTCCCTGAATGGGAGCTGCTCGACTTCTGTCGGGAACACGGCATTGTCCTCTTGGCGTTTGCAGCGTTGGGACACGCCTTTGAGCCAAAAGTTCTCGACGACCCCGTCATTACTGCCATCGCGCGGCGCATTAACAAGACGCCGGCCCAAGTGGCGCTGGGCTGGGCCGTACAGCGCGGCACGGCTTTCCTGACCACCTCGACCAAACCTGACCGTATGCGTGAGAATTTCGACATCACGGCTCTCCCCGAGGACGCCATGCGGGAGATTCGCGACGGCGTCACGACGAGGGTCCGGTTCAACACTGTGGTGAAGACGGGCGTGCCCGGCTTCATTCCCCGTGGCAATTGACCTGAACATACAGCCAGGGACGGGCGGCGGCGGATCTTATAATATAGAACGTATTCATTATGTACAATATGAGATAGCCAGGAGGAAACAACGGACAGTTTTTGGCGCCTAACCCATTGAAATCGCCAGCGCGGCGCCAGAAAATTGGCGCCCGCTCGCGCCGGAAAGCCGTCACAGCCAGGGGTGGGCGGCGGCGGCCTTCTTTTCGTGAGCTTCGATCGCCGGCGCTTCCACGAGCGTGAGCCCGATCTGGTCGAGACCTTCGATCAGGCGGTGCTTGCGGAAGGCGTCGATCTCGAACCTGACCACGCCGCCGTCGGGCCCGCGGATTTCCTGGTTCGGCAGATCGACGGTCAGCGTCGCGTTAGCGCCGCGCTCGGCGTCGTCCATGAGCTTGGCCAGGTCCTCGCGC
>DATNBG010000188.1:0-2055 GCA_035572075.1 Roseiarcus sp.
CGCCGCCTCCGCCTTAACCAGCGCATAGCCCAAGGCGTTGGCCAAGCGTGCGACGACCTGATCCTGAAGCTTGAACAGATCGGCCACGTCCTCCTCGAACCGCTGGGCCCAAAGATGCGCGCCGGAATCCGCGTCGACGAGTTGGGCGTTGACCCGCACCTTGTTCTGGTCGCGTTGCACCGAGCCTTCGAGCACGTAGCGCACGCCGAGCGCCTTGCCGATCTCCTTAGCGTCGACGCTCTTGCCCTTGAAGATGAAGCCGGTGTTGCGGGCGATGACGAAACTGTCCTTGATGCGCGAAAGCTCAGTAGTGAGGTTCTCGGTAATTCCGTCGGCGAAATAATCCTGCGCCGGATCGCCGGAGAGATTGGCGAACGGCAGCACCACAATGGAAAGATGCGCCGCTTGCGCAGGTTTCGTCAGGCGGCCTCCGAGCAGGCTCCAGCCGCCGGCGGCGGCCAGAAAGAGAAGGGCGCCGGCGGCGGCCAGCGAGCGCCGGCGCCAGCGAGTCGGCTATATCCGACGACGTCCGCAACCAGGATTGCGGCGAGCTTACGGATTTCGCTCAATCGCGCCTCCGCCCGCGCGGAAGCTATCACAAAATCCCGGCGCCTGTCCGCAGGATTTAGCGCCCCGGGTAGCGCTCGCTCAAAAGCTCGAATAGCGCCCGCGCCGCCTGGATCTCGCCACCCATGGGCCCATGGGCGCGGGGCTTGGGGTTCCAGGCGTAGACATCGAAATGCGCCCACGATTTCGTCTTCTCGACGAAGCGCCTGAGGAACAAGGCCGCGGTGATCGAGCCCGCCATGCCGGCGCCCGTGCCCGAATTCGAGATGTCGCCGACCGTGCCCTCGATCATCGCGTCGTAAGGGCGCCAGAGCGGCATGCGCCACACCGGATCGCGGACCCGCGCCGAATGGCCGGCGATCTCGGCCGCGAGCTTCTCGTCGTCGGTGTAGAAAGGAACCAGGTCGGGGCCGAGCGCGACCCGCGCCGCGCCGGTCAGGGTGGCGAAGTCGAGCATGAGCTCGGGCGCCTCCTCGTCCGCCAGCGCCAGCGCGTCGGCGAGGATGAGCCTTCCTTCCGCGTCGGTATTGCCGACTTCGACGGTCAGCCCCTTGCGGGTCTGAAGAACGTCGCCCGGCCGCATCGCCGGAGCCGATATCGCATTCTCGACGATCGGGATCACGGCCCTCAAGCGCAGATCGAGCCCCGCCTCCATGATGAGGCGCGCCAGCGTCAGCGTGGTCGCCGCCCCGCCCATGTCCTTCTTCATCAGCTCCATGCCGGAGGCCGGCTTGATGTCGAGGCCGCCAGTGTCGAAGGTGACGCCCTTGCCGATGACCGTCACTTTCGGCGCGTCCTCGCGTCCCCAGGAAAAGTCAATGATCCGCGGCTCTTCCGAGGCCGCCCGCCCGACCGCGTGGATCAAGGGAAAATTGGCGGCGACGAGTTCGTCGCCGCGCACCATGGCGACACTCGCGTCAAAATGCTCGGCGAGCTTGACCGCCTCCTGTTCGAGCGCGTGAGGGCCGAGCGCATTGGCCGGCGTGTTGACGAGGTCCCGCCCGTAAGCGATCGCCTCGGCGATGCGCTGAAGCCGGATGGCGTCAACCCCGTCGGGCGCGACGAGCCGGGGCTTGGGCGTCTTGTCCGCCTTGAAGCGGTCATAGCGATAGAGCCCGAGCAGGAAGCCGAGCGCGGCGAGGTCGGGGTCATGGGGCGGGTTGGCGAACCGGTAGACGCCCTCGGGCAATAATGTCGCGAGCCTGGCCGGCCCGAACGGATCGCGCGCCGGCGCCTTCGATTCGTCCACCCCGAACAGGACGCCGTGAAGCGCGCCGCCCTCGCCGGGAAGACACTGCATGCGTCCGGCCTTCAGCTCGAAGCCGCAACGTTCGGCGAAGGCCGCGGCGGCCGCGCCGACCCTCGATTTGACGGTCGGCCAGTTCTCGGCGCTCACCAGCCAGACCGGCGTCGCGTCGGGCGTTGGCGAAGCAAATGCGGGCAAGGGGCCTCCAACAGAGATGACGAGCGACGCGGCTTAACCCGATT
>DATNBG010000189.1:0-2076 GCA_035572075.1 Roseiarcus sp.
GCCAGATCGCGATCTGGGAAATGAACGGGCTGAACGTGATCGGCGGCGGGATCGCCAGCGCCGATCCCGGGCCGAGCTGGCATGCGATCGGAACCGGCGGCGGCGGCGCGGACATCCTGTTCCAGAACTCGAGCGGCCAGACCGCGATCTGGGACATGAACGGGACCAGCATCGTGGGCGGCGGCGCGGTCAGCCTCAATGCAGGGCCGAGCTGGCGAGCGGTCGGGCTGACCTGACCTCAAGCCGCGGAGCGGACGCCATCCCGCCGCGCCAGCGCCCGGATGGCGACGACGACGAAAATCGCGCCGCCGAGGATGGTGAAGATCGAGGCGATCCCGTGCGCCGCCATGCCGGCGGCGGCGACCGTGTCGAGCGATTCGGCGCCGGCAGGGAGCTTGCGCAAGGCGCCGTAGCCGCCGGCGATGAACATGGCGATCGAGGCCACGAACTGGCCGCCGCCGTAAAGGCCGAGGAGAAGGCGGGTCAGGCGCGGCGGCGCCTCGGGCTTGCCCAGTTCCTTGAGGCCGAAAGTGAGCAGCATGCCGGCGCTGGACACGCTGACCGCGGTGATGACCGCGTGATAATGCGCGGGCGTGCGGGTGTCCGATCCGTCGATCAGGAAGCCCATCGCGCCGCCCAAAGCGAACAGGGCGAACGAGAGAGCGAGCGCGAAGAAAGCGGGGTCCGCCCACGGCCATGGACCGGACGGGCGAAGGGCGCGGGCGCGGGCGATCAGCGAGATCGCGAAGATCAGCGTCGGCGCGGAGATGCCGAACTGGAGAAAGCGGAACGCCTCGCGTTGACCATAGGAGAAGGGCGGAAAAATCGCATAGAACGCGGGCGCGGCGAGCGCGATCAGCGCGACGAGGATCACGGAGGCGCGGAAGATTCGGGCGTCGACCGCCTTTTCGCCAAGGCTCACGCGCGCCAGGATCGACCAGTTGGTCAGCAAGAGGGTCGCGTAGACGAATTGCAGCACATGCCCGCCGCCCCAGAGCAGCTCCGCGCGCCAGGATCCGAGCTCGCCCTGGCGCGCGAGCAGCGCTGCGGCCACGCCGAAGCACACGAGCGCAAGACAATAGACGAAGCCGCCGAGCGCCATCGCGAGCGCGAGCGGCGGCGCGGACTTGAGACGCCGCCCGGGCAGATTGATGAAGAGCCGCACGACCGGCGCAAGGACGCCCAGAGCCAGCGCCAAAAGCCCGAGATCGTAGGCGGGATGGCGAATGAGCGGAATGTAGTTGGTGAGTTCAGGACTCGTCCCCTCGAGGAAAGCAGGCGCAAACAGCAAGGGGAAAGCGACGAGAACCGCGCCCTGCCCGATCCGCCCGAGCGGCCGCGCGCGCACATCGCCCCCAGCGAGCCTCAGCGTCGCGACGCTGACCAGGAAGGCGAAAACGCCCATGAACCAGATCACCAGCGAGAAGACGACGTGGATGACGAGGCCCTTGTAGAAGAAGTCGATCGGCCAGAACGGCGTCCGCTCCATCCCCGGAATCCGCGAGAGCGCCAGCAGGATCGCGAACACGCCGGCGACCGCGAGCGCGCCGACCGCAAGCCAGGCCCATCCGGTAAGCTCGCGCTCGCGCGCGCTCTCCGCGCCAACATGCGCGCGATCGAGAGAAGAGACGGTGTGCGCCGACGGGGTCATAACAAGATCAACTCGCTCCCGCGGGATAGAGGTGGACCGCCATCACGTACACCACGAGGCCGGAGGCCGAGACAAAAAGCCAGAGCGGCAACGCGAACCGGGCGAGCCGCTTGTGGGTCGCGAAGCGCTGTCTCAGCGCATTGTAAAAGGTCACCGGCACGAGCACCGCGACGACGGCGGCCATCAGCACATGAACGGCGAGAAGCGTGAAGTAGACCGGCCGGATCGCGCCGTGGCCGCCGAATTTCGCCAGGCCCGACGAAGCGTGATACGTAAGGTAGACCGCGAGAAAGGCGACGCCGAGGCCGATGGCGACGGTCATCGCGCGCCGGTGCCCCTCGCGATCGCGCGCGCGGATGCGGCTGTAGGCGCGCAACAGGACCACGATGGTCGCCGCGTTGATCAGCGCGAGCACGTGCGGCAGG
>DATNBG010000190.1:0-5095 GCA_035572075.1 Roseiarcus sp.
GATGGCCGCCGGCGCCAAGGGCATCCTGCTCGTCCCAAGCGATTCGACCGCGATCGTGCCGACGGTCGAGAAGGCCCGCAAGGCCGGCATCGTGGTCATCACGCTCGACACTCCGCTCGATCCGATCACGGCGGCGGACGCCAATTTCGCCACCGACAATTTCAAGGCCGGCGAACTCATCGGCCAGTGGGCCAAGGGGACGCTCGGCGACAAGGCCAAGGACGCGAAGATCGCCACGCTCGACCTGTCGCCCAATCAGCCGACCGTCGATTATCTGCGTCACAACGGCTTCCTCACCGGCTTCGGGATCAAGGTCAAGGATCCCAAGCACTATTCCCAGAGCGACAGCCCGCAGATCGTCGGCTCGGACGATACGAAAGGCGCCACCGAAGGCGGCCGGCAGGCGATGGAGAACATTCTCCAGAAGGCGTCGGACATCAATCTGGTCTACGCCATCAACGAGCCGGCGGCCTACGGCGGTTACGCGGCCCTCAAGGCGGCGGGCAGGGAGAAGGGCGTCACGATCGTCGCTGTCGACGGCGGCTGTCAGGGCGTGAAATGGGTCAAGGATGGCATCATCGGCGCAACCTCCCAGCAATATCCGCTGCTCATGGCGTCGGACGGGGTCGAGGCGATCGCCGAATACATCAAGAGCGGCAAGAAGCCCGTGAGCAAGGACACTGGCGAGAAGCTCGTCACCGATCATCCGGTCGCAGGCGTCCCGTCGATCAGCGTCGAAGAGGGCATGAAGCTTTGCTGGGGTTGATTCCGCTCGCATTGAGAGTTTAATTCCCCGAAGCCAAATAGGGCGGCCGCCGCGGCCTTTCGCCGCGGCGCCGCCTCCAGAATCGAACCGCCAAGACGCGCGTTGAGGAAACGAACCGGGCGAGGAAGCGATGAGCCAGGCGTCTGACACGGGCCGTCCCGCGCCGCAGGAGTTTGAAAGCGTCCTGACTGGCGCGGCGAGCGCGGTCGCTTCATTCGACGAAGAGCGGCTGACCTTCCTCCAGCGCGTGCAGCGCTTCCTGCATGTGTATCCGACAACTGTCCCCTTCGTGGTGCTATTGCTCGGCCTGCTGCTCGGCGTGGCGGTGAACCCATCCCGCTTCACCGCCGCGAGCAACCTCTCGACCGTGCTGACCCAAGTGATGGTCACCGGAATTCTCGGCGTCGGGCAGACGCTGGTCATCCTCACCGCCGGCATCGACCTCTCGGTTGGGGTCATCATGGTCATTTCCTCGGTGGTCATGGGGCGTCTTGCGGTCTACGACGGCGTTCCGACCGTCCTCGCCTTCCCGCTGGGGCTCCTGGTCGGCGCGGCTTTCGGCTACCTCAACGGGATTTTGGTCACGCGGCTCAGAATGCCGCCGTTCATCGTCACCCTGGGAACGCTCAGCATCATCGGCGCCCTCAACACCTTCTATTCGCAGAGCGAAACGATCGGCATGCAGGACATCCAGGACAAGGCCTGGTTCCTGCAGATCATGGGCAATCAGGTCGCCATCGGCTCCGCCCGCATCATGTGGGGCACTTTCCTGATGCTGATCGTCGCGGGGATCGTCTGGTACGTTCTCGTGCGCACCGCCTATGGGCGACATGTTTACGCGACCGGCGACGACGCCGAAGCGGCGCGCCTCGCGGGCATCAACACCGACCATATCCTCCTCAGCGTCTATGTCCTCGCAGGCCTCATCGCCGCCGTCGCCGGATGGGCGCTGATCGGCCGCGTCGGGGCGATCAGCCCGACCGCCGGCGAGAACGCCAATCTCGACAGCATCACCGCGGTGGTGATCGGCGGCACGAGCCTGTTCGGCGGCCGCGGCTCGATCGTCGGCACGGTGATCGGGGCGCTGATCGTCGGCGTGTTTCGATCCGCTGTCTCGCTCGCTGGCCTCGACGTGCTCTGGCAGGAATTCGCCATCGGCGTGCTGGTCATCATCGCGGTCGCGCTCGACCAGTGGATCCGGAGGGTCTCGAAATGAGTGTCGAACCCGTCCTCGCCGCGCGACAACTCGTCAAGCGCTATGGTCGCGTCACCGCGCTCGATCACGCCGACTTCGAACTCTATCCGGGCGAGATCCTCGCGGTCATTGGCGACAACGGCGCTGGCAAATCGACCCTGATCAAGGCGCTTTGCGGCGCCGTGATCCCGGACGCGGGCGAGATCCGTCTCGGCGGCGAGGTCGTGCATTTCAACTCGCCGATCGAGGCTCGCGAGGCAGGCATCGAGACGGTCTACCAGACGCTTGCGCTGTCGCCGGCTCTGTCCATCGCCGACAACATGTTCCTCGGCCGCGAGCCGCGGGCGCCGGGTGTCATGGGGCAATGGTTCCGGGCCACCGACCGGGCGGGGATGGCGAAGTTCGCCCGCGAGAAGCTCAACGATCTCGGCCTGATGACGATTCAGAACATCAACCAGCCGGTCGAGACGCTGTCCGGCGGCCAGCGCCAGGGTGTGGCGGTGGCGCGCGCGGCGGCCTTCGCCAAGCGCGTTATCATCATGGACGAGCCGACGGCGGCGCTCGGCGTCAAGGAGTCGCGGCGCGTGCTCGAGCTGATCCTCGATGTGAAGAGGCGCGGGCTGCCGATCATCCTCATTTCGCATAATATGCCGCATGTGTTCGAGGTCGCCGATCGGATTCACATCCACCGCCTGGGCCGGCGCTTGACGGTTGTCGACCCGAAGAAGGTGACGATGTCCGATGCGGTCGCGATGATGACCGGCGCGATGGCGCCGCCGGTTGAAGCCGAGGCGGCCTGACGCGGCGCGCCTCGCGACGCCGTTCACGAAACAGCGATTTGCATGAGCGAGACGCACGCGGTTGAATAGGGGGCTCGCCGCGTCGCTCGACGCGGCGCCCTCCACAAGGAACCGATGTTTCATGCGCTATCGACCGCTTGGCCGCACCGGCCAATTTGTTTCCGAAATCTGCCTTGGGGCCATGACCTTCAGCGGCGGCGCCGGTTTCTGGCGCGCCATCGGGTCGCTCGATCAGACCGCCGCCACAAAGCTTGTCGCCCGGGCGCTCGAGGCCGGCGTCAATTTCATTGACACCGCCAATGTCTATTCCGAGGGCCAGTCCGAGGTTCAGGTCGGCCAGGCCCTGCGCGACCTTGGCGTCAAGCGCGAGGATGTCATCATCGCCACCAAGGTTCGTAGCCGCATGGGGCCGGGGCCGAACGCCGTCGGGCTCTCGCGCGGCCACATCATGGACCAGATCGCCGCCAGCCTGAAACGCCTCGGGCTCGACCACGTGGACCTCTACCAGATCCACGGTTTCGATGCCGTCACGCCCCTTGAGGAGACCCTGCGCGCCCTCGACGATTGCGTGAGCCGCGGTCTCGTCAACACGATCGGCTGCTCGAACCTCGCCGCCTGGCAGATCATGAAAGCGCTGGGCATTTCGGACAGACGCGGCTATGCGCGCTTCGAGACGGTGCAGGCCTATTATTCGATCGCGGGCCGTGAGCTTGAGCGCGAGATCGTGCCGCTGGTCGAGGACCAGGGCTTGGGCGTCATGGTGTGGAGTCCGCTCGCCGGCGGATTTCTTTCCGGCAAATACACGCGCGAGAAGCGCGGCGACAACGATTCCCGCCGCACGGTCTTCGACTTTCCCCCGGTCGACAAGGAGCGCGCCTACGACGTCATCGACGCGATGGCGGAGGTCGCCAAGGCGCACGGCGCCTCGGTCGCCCGCGTGGCGCTCGCCTGGCTTCTTGAGCGCAAGGGGGTGATGAGCGTCATCATCGGCGCGAAGACGATCGAGCAGCTCGACGACAATCTCGCCGCGGCCGAACTCAAGCTCGGCGCCGAAGAGATCGCGAAGCTCGATGCGGCAAGCGCGCTCAAGCCTGAATATCCGGGCTGGATGCTGGCGCGGCAGGGCGAAGGCCGCTTGCCGGCGCCGAAGGCTTGAGGAGCGGAGGGGGCGATGCGCAAGGTCAAATGGGGAGTGCTGGGCGTCGCCAAGATCGCCGTCGAAAAGGTGATCCCGGCGATGCAGCGGGGCGAGGCCTCGGAAATCACGGGCATCGCCTCGCGTGACGCGGGCCGGGCGCGCGCCGCCGCGGACAGGCTCGGCATTGCGCGCGCCTTCGGCGCTTACGAGGACCTGCTCGCCGATCCTGAGATCGAAGCGGTCTACAATCCGCTGCCCAACGAGCTGCATGTCCCCTGGACCCTTCGCGCGCTCGCCGCCGGCAAGCATGTCCTTTGCGAGAAGCCGGTCGCGCTTGACGCCGGGGAAGCGCGCCAGCTCATCGAGGCGCGCGACCGCTCCGGAAAACTCGTCGCGGAAGCCTTCATGGTGCGCTTCCATCCCCAATGGCGGCGCGCGCGCGAGCTGGCGCGGGAGGGGAGAATCGGGGATGTCCGCGCGATCCAGACCTTCTTCTCCTACCGGCTGCTCGACCCCGCCAATGTGCGCAACCGCCCGCCGGGAGGGGGCGGGCTCTACGACATCGGCTGCTACGCCATTCTCACCGCCCGATACATTTTCGCCGCGGAGCCGACCCGTGTCGTCGCTACGATCGACTGGGACCCGGACTTCAAGACCGACCGGCTGGCGAGCGCCCTTGTCGAGTTCCCCGGCGGGCGGCATTTGACCTTCACGGTCGGCACTCAACTGTCTGCGCACCAGCGGGTCACCATCGTGGGCGATGAGGGGCGGATCGAGGTGATGATCCCGTTCAACGCGCCTCCCGACCGGCCGACCGAAATCGCCATCGACGACGGCGCGGACCTGTTCGGCGGCGGGCGCCGGGTCGAGACCTTCCCCGTCTGCGATCAGTACACGCTGCAGGGCGACGCCTTCTCGCGCGCGGTTCGGGACGGCTCGCCGCTCGAGTTCGGAATCGAGGACGCGGTCGCCAACATGGGCGTCATCGACGCCCTCTTCCGCTCCGCGAAGAGCGGAGCGTGGGAGAAGCCGTAGGCGGCTTCGCCCCCAGGAGGGCCGGCCAGCGCGCGGGCCGGGACGGCGCCATTCCCGAGTCCATTTCGAGCGATTTCAACGGCTTGCGGCGCCATTTTCGATTCGCCTGGACGAGGCTGAAAAACGGGCCGAACGAGGCCCTCATTTCGCCTGGCGAAACG
>DATNBG010000191.1:0-5084 GCA_035572075.1 Roseiarcus sp.
AGTTGCCGGCGCTCTTGGCCATCTTCTCGCCCTCGACCTGCAGGAAGCCGTTGTGCATCCAGACATTCGCCATGCGAGGCGAATGGAAAGCCGCGCAGGACTGGGCGATCTCGTTCTCGTGGTGGGGAAAGACGAGGTCGATCCCGCCGCCGTGAATGTCGAAGGTGTTGCGGATCGGGTCGTCGCATTGGAGGCCGCCGCCGAACGGCTCGAGCAGCGTCGCCATCGACATCGCCGAGCACTCGATATGCCAGCCGGGGCGGCCGGGGGCCGTGATCCCGGCCGGGCTCGGCCAGCCGGGTTCGTTCGGCTTCGACGGCTTCCACAGGACGAAGTCCATCGGATCGCGCTTGTAAGGGGCGACCTCGACGCGGGCGCCGGCCAGCATCTCGTCGAGCGAGCGACGGGCGAGCGTTCCGTAGCGCGGCGCCCAGGGCAGCGCATCCATCGCGGAAGGCGAGAACAGCACGTGATCCTCGGCGACATAGGCGACGCCGCGGGCGATCAGCCGCTCGATCATGGCGCGCATTTGGTCGATATATTGGGTGGCGCGCGGCTCCTGCGTGGGCGGCAGGCAGCCCAGCGCGGCGGCGTCCTCGTGGAACTGGCGCTCCGTCGCTTCCGTCACTTTCGCGATCGCCTCATTGAGCGACAGGTCCGGGAAGTCGCGCGCGGCGCGGGCGTTGATCTTGTCGTCGACGTCGGTGATGTTGCGGACGTAGATGACATGGCTTTCGCCATAGAGATGGCGCAGGAGCCGGAACAGAACGTCGAACACGATGACCGGCCGCGCGTTGCCGATATGGGCGAAGTCGTAGACGGTGGGACCGCAGACATAGAGGCGCACCGCGTCGGAATTGATCGGGGAAAAATCCTCCTTGCGGCGGGTCAGCGTATTGTAGAGGCGCAGCGGGGGTTCTTTCGCATCACGCGGCGTCTCGTCTCGAGGGCGGGGCGGCGGCTTCATCGGCGGTTCTCGTCAGGCGTCGTCTCGTGGGCCGAACGGACAGGCGCCGTCCGGAGGGCGCCGGATGATCGCTTCTCGATGGCTTTAACGAAATAGGGAGACGCGAACCAGCCAGCTTCAAGCTAGCGGCTAATGATGCAAATCCGGATAATGGGACATGCGGGCGTCATCGCGCGCATCCAATGGCGAGGCAAGGCTCTGTTGTCAAGACACGAGATTCGGCTGAGTGGATCGCATGGGCAAGCCCCGGCGGCGAAAGCGCCCGGTCGAGAGACGGGGCGCCCGACAAGACAGTCGACTTTTTCTTGACGAACCGGCGGGCCGTCTGCTACTGTTTTTCAGAATAGAAGGCGAGGCCGAGCTCGCGTCTCATCGGCGCGGGCGATTTTGGGCTTTCGCGATTCGCGCGAAACGAAAAGGGGGTCAAGCCATTGAAAACAAACAATTCCGCGAAATGGTCCATTTCGCACCCCCAATGATCTCAATGGCTTGCGACCGGGATGCGAAACGCGTCGTTTCGCTTGGCGAAATGAATCCCATTGATTTTGCTGGTTTTCCGCCCGGTCGCAGCCAAAACGCAAGGACCGCGAAATCCACGCCGCCTTTCGCGCTCGCGCGGCGGACGTTACGCGACGCGGCGATGGACGACCCAAAATGGCGCCGCAAACCCTTGAAATGGCTCAAAACCGACTCGGACATGGCGCCGCATCGGTTTATGCCAAGGGGGCGATCTTGAGCCGGGAGACAAGCGCAGAGGCCGATCCTGGAGGGGAGGGGCCTCGGGCACGACGCCGGGCGATCACCATTCTCGGCGCGCCGGTCGAGGCAGGCGCGAGCGCGCCCGGCGCGGCGATGGGGCCGGCCATGCTGCGGACCGCGGGCATCGTGAAAACGCTGAGGGACCTCGGCCACGACGTCGAGGATAAGGGCGATCTCGCGCCTCCGCATCCGCTGGTCCATGCAGTCCCGCCCGAAGGCAAAGCGCACCGGTTCGCTCATGTCGCGGCCTGGGCGCGGCTGCTGGCGCGCGAGACCTATGCAGTTGCGCGCTCCGGGCGGACGCCAATCGTGCTCGGCGGCGATCACAGCCTGGCCATGGGGTCGATCGGCGGCGTCGCGCGCCACGCGGCCGAGGCGGGGCGCGAGCTGTTCGTTCTGTGGCTCGACGCCCATTCGGACTTCAACACGCCGCTGACCTCGCCCTCCGGCAATATGCACGGCATGGCCGCGGCGATGCTGGCCCGCGAGCCCGGCCTCGAGGCCGTGTTCGGCGACGAACCGCATGGCTTCATCGATCCGGGCCGGCTGCACCTGTTCGGCATCCGCTCGATCGACTCGGGCGAAAGGCGGCTGCTTCAGGACCGCGGCGTCGATGTCGTCGATATGCGGAGATTGGACGAGGACGGCTTCGCGGTGTCGATCCGTCGCATCATCGACCGGGTTAAAGCCCATGACGGCCTTTTGCATGTGAGCCTCGACCTCGACTTTCTCGATCCGATGATCGCGCCCGGCGTTGGCACCGCGGTCCCGGGCGGGGCGACCTACCGCGAGGCGCATCTCGTCATGGAGCTTTTGTACGAATCCGGGCTTGAGCCCTCGCTCGACCTGGTCGAGCTCAATCCGTTCCTCGACGAGCGCGGCAAAAGCGCGCTTCTCCTGGTCGACCTGACCGCGAGCCTGTTCGGGCGGCAGGTCTATGCCGTGCCGCGCGCCGCCGGGCAGGCCGGGGCGGGCATGAGCTCCTAATGGTTTGATTCCACTGACGATTCTGAGTCGCCTTGCGCTCGGGGAGCGCGGTTTCGAGCCCCTTGCGTCAAAAGTTTGGCTTGATCGCGTGCATCGATAGGCGGATAGCTCACCGGCGAAAGCATGACGCCGCCTTAAGGGGAGCGCGGCGCTCTCGAAAAGCGAAAGAAGCTCATGGCGCGCAAGAAGATTGCATTGATCGGGGCCGGCCAGATCGGCGGAACGCTGGCTCATCTGGCCGCGATGAAGGAACTGGGAGACATCGTTCTCTTCGACATCATCGACGGCGTGCCGCAGGGCAAGGCGTTGGATTTGAGCGAAGCGACCCCGATCGAGGGCGTCAACGCAAAACTCGCCGGGGCGAGCGACTATTCGGCGATCGCCGGCGCCGACGTCGTCATCGTCACCGCCGGCGTTCCGCGCAAGCCGGGCATGAGCCGCGACGACCTGCTCGGCATCAATCTCAAGGTGATGGACGCGGTTGCGGCGGGCATCAAGACGCACGCTCCTGAGGCCTTCGTCATCTGCATCACCAACCCGCTCGACGCCATGGTGTGGGCGCTGCAGAAGGCCTGCGGGCTGCCCGCGAACAAGGTCGTGGGCATGGCGGGGGTGCTCGATTCCGCCCGCTTCCGCTATTTCCTGGCCGAGGAGTTGCAGGTGTCGGTCGAGGACGTGAGCGCCTTCGTGCTCGGCGGCCACGGCGACGACATGGTCCCCTCGGTCCGCTATTCGACCGTGGCCGGCATTCCGCTGCCGGACATCGTCAAAATGGGCTGGATCACCCAGGCCAGGCTCGACGCCATTGTCGAGCGGACCCGAAAAGGGGGCGGCGAGATCGTCAACCTGCTCAAGACCGGCTCCGCCTTCTACGCCCCCGCCTCGTCCGCGATCGCGATGGCGGAATCCTATCTCAAGGATCAGCGCCGCGTGCTGCCCTGCGCGGCGCGCCTGACCGGCCAGTATGGCGTCAAGGACGCCTATGTCGGGGTCCCGGTGGTGATCGGCGCGAACGGGGTCGAGCGAATCATCGAAATCGCGTTCGATGAGCGCGAAAAGGCGATGTTCACGAAGTCGGTCGCCGCGGTCAGGGGCCTGATGGAGGCTTGCAAGGCGATCAATCCCGCCCTTGCCGCTTAGGTTTAGTCGAAAAACGCCCGCTCCGGCGGGCGTTGGTTTCTCTTGAGGTCCGCGCCGCGATGAACATCCACGAATATCAGGCCAAAGCGGTGCTGAGGGCGTTCGGCGCGCCGATCGCCGCCGGCTTTCCCGCCTTCACGCCTGAAGAAGCGCTCGAGGGGGCGAGGAAGCTCAGCGGCCCGATCTGGGTGGTGAAGAGCCAGATCCACGCCGGCGGCCGCGGCAAGGGCCGGTTCAAGGAAGCCTCGGCCGGCGACAAGGGTGGCGTGCGGCTAGCGCGCTCAGTCGAGGAGGTCGGGACGTTCGCGCGCCAGATGCTGGGCGCGACGCTGGTGACGGTCCAGACCGGGCCTCAGGGCAAGCCGGTCAACCGGCTTTACATCGAGGACGGCGCTGCGATCGAGAGCGAGCTCTATCTGTCCGTGCTCGTCGACCGGCAGACAAGCCGGGTGGCGTTCGTGCTCTCGACCGAGGGCGGGGTCGACATCGAGGAAGTCGCCCGCAGCGCGCCGGAGAAGGTCATGAGCTTCGCCGTCGATCCGGCGACCGGGATCATGCCCCATCACGGCCGCGCCGCCGCACGCGGGCTCGGGCTCGCCGGCGACCTCGCCAGGCAGGCGGCGAGCCTCGTCGCCAAGCTCTACGCCGCCTTCCTGGCCAAAGACATGTCGATGCTGGAAATCAATCCGCTGGTCGTCATGTCGAACGGCCAGTTGCGGGTCCTCGACGCCAAGGTGTCGTTCGACGACAACGCGCTCTACCGCCATCCCGACATCGCCGCCCTGCGCGACGAAAGCGAAGAGGACGCCAAAGAGATCGAGGCCTCCAGGCACGATCTCAACTATGTCGCGCTCGCGGGATCGATCGGCTGCATGGTCAACGGGGCCGGGCTCGCCATGGCGACGATGGACATCATCAAGCTCTACGGGGAAAGCCCGGCAAATTTTCTCGACGTCGGCGGCGGCGCCTCCAAGGACAAGGTCGCCGCGGCGTTCAAGATCATCACCGCCGACAAGAACGTGAAGGGCATCCTTGTCAACATTTTCGGCGGCATCATGCGCTGCGACATCATCGCCGAGGGGGTGATCGCGGCGGTGAAGGAAGTCGGGCTCAAGGTTCCGCTGGTCGTTCGCCTCGAGGGGACCAATGTCGACCTCGGCAAGACAATCCTGCGTGAGTCCGGCCTCAACGTCATCCCGGCCGACGATCTCGACGATGCGGCGCAGAAGGT
>DATNBG010000192.1:0-3570 GCA_035572075.1 Roseiarcus sp.
AGGAAAGGCAGCGATAGTATTTCTGTTATATCGAATCAACAACGCTTCGGTGGCCCCGCCGCGGCCGAAGCGATCCATCTTTGATCGGCCCTTGTTGGCCGGGAAGGCCCGACTTGAGTGAAACGGTTCGAGGACGGAAAAGGCGTCAAGATGCTGGCCAACCAAATTGAAAACGAACAGCCCGGCGCAGCTCGCCGTCGAGAGACGGCTGTTCTTTGAGAAAAAGTTGCGAAGTTGCGCAAAGGAGCAGGTAAGCCCATGAAAACATTGGTGCGCGTAACTTTGTGCGCGGGCGGGAGACTGAAGCGCGGACGCGATTGGCGCGGCGACGGTCGGGCGCTATCCTTCATGACGGCGGCGAACTCGCGCTTCGCCGGCCTCATTTCGGCCAAGCGGGCGATGCTCAATCTTTCCGCGACGACAAGGTTGCGTCGGCGCGGCCGCGCCTCGACCCAGGATCTGACCGGCCAGCCGCTGAATGAGGAATCCTACCCATGGCGGGCAGGGCCCGGGGCGCCTATCTTAGCTGTATGCACCCTCAAGCCATGGCCCGCGCCGCCGACGTCGCCCATCTCGATCCCGAGCGGCGGCTGAGAAGGCTGCTGCGCCGGCTGCCGAGCCGAATGCAAGCCCTGACCCGGCGACTGAGAAAGCCCGCCTCAAAGTGGGCGCGCATTCCTGCGGGCGTGCTGCTCATCGTTGGCGGCTGCTTCGCCATCCTGCCGATTTTCGGCCTCTGGATGTTGCCGCTCGGGTTCATCCTTTTGGCTGAGGACATCCCCCCGCTCAGGCGGCAGCGCGATCGCGCCCTCGATTGGCTCGAGCGCCGCAGGCCCCATTGGTTCCTCGCCGCCGGTCGCCTCGGAGCGGCCGGGAAGCGGGCCCAATTCGCCGGCCTTGCCGGCCGCCGCCGGCGGCCGATGGCCCGCCCGCCGTCACACGTACCCGATCGTGGTGAACATGCTCGTCTCCAGGTGAAAGAGGAGGTGGCAGTGGAGCGCCCACCACCCCGGGTTTAGGGCGTCGAACGCCGCCACCACTCGCCGCCCGGGCGTCACCAGGAGCCTTCTCGAGCTGGACTTCTGAAAGCTACCAGATGCCCGCTGGCGGGGAATTGTCTCGATTGCGCTTCACAGGGCCAATTTGTGCGCCACATCGAGCGCCTGGCGACATTGACTTCGCGCTCGTTCTCACCCATTTCTAACCCTCCGTAGGGCTCGTGCTCTGAACGGGGGGTTGGCGTGCGTCCTTGATAAGCAGCGCAAACCTCGAACGCCAACAACAGGAGAGTGGCCATTCGTCGACCCATGAAGGCGACCGCGGCGCCGGAGAAGGGCGGCCCGCGCGTCAATCGCGACATTCGCGCAATTCAAGTCCAGCTCATTGACGCCGAGGGGCACAATCGCGGCGTCGTCAACCTCTCAGACGCCCAGCAGCTCGCCGACGATTCGGCGCTCGACCTGGTCGAAATCGTCCCCAACGCGACGCCTCCGGTCTGCAAGATCCTCGACTTCGGCAAGTACCGCTTCCTCGAGCAGAAGAAGTCCTCCGAGGCGCGCAAGCGCCAGAAGGTGGTCGAGGTCAAGGAGATCAAACTCCGGCCCGGCATCGACGACCACGACTACGAAGTGAAGATGCGCTCGGTGCGCCGGTTCTTCGACGAAGGCGACAAGGTCAAGGTGACGCTGCGCTTTCGCGGTCGCGAGATGGCGCACCAGGATATCGGCTTCAAGCTCCTCCAGCGGGTCCGGACCGAGACGGCGCCGATCGCCAAGGTCGAGGCCGAACCTTTGATGGAGGGCCGCCAGATGACCATGGTGCTGGCGCCGAAGTAACCGCGCCGAAACGAAGGTAACGGCCTTGTGAACGCCTGGACCGGGAAACAACCGTCCGCCAATTGACAATGAGCGGGCGAAGCGCCCATATGGAAGCATAGCTGACATAAAGGCCGCTTTGGCGGCCTGATTTTTTGGGATGGCCCGCCAAACGCCGCGCGCCGCCTGGGGACAAGTCCGTGACCACTGCGCCGATCTACGCTGACGCCGCCGCGACAAGCCGTCGCGGGGTGGGGACGGCGACGCTCGGCATCCTCATCGCGCTCAGCGCCTCGCACATGCTCAACGACGTGATGCAGTCGCTCGCGTCGGCGCTTTATCCGGTGTTCCGCGACCGGTTCGCGCTGAGCTTCTTCCAGGTCGGCCTCATCACCTTCGTCTTCCAGCTCACCGCTTCCTTCCTCCAACCGGTTATCGGCCTGAGCCTGGACAAGCGGCCGTTGAATTTCATCCTGCCGGCCGGGATGGGCTTCACCCTGATCGGGCTCGTGCTGCTGGCGTTCGCCAACACCTACGGCTTGACCCTGCTGTCGGTCGCGTTCGTCGGCGTCGGCAGCGCCGTGTTCCACCCCGAGGCGTCGCGGGTCGCCCGCGCGGCCTCAGGCGGCCGGCATGGCTTCGCGCAGAGCCTGTTCCAGGTCGGCGGCAACTTCGGACAGTCGCTCGGGCCCTTGCTCGCGGCCTTCATCGTCGTGCCGTTCGGGCAGCATTCAGTGCTGGCCTTCACCGTTCTCGCGCTGGCGGCGATCGTTCTCCTGACCGGGGTCAGCCGGTGGTACGCGGTTCTTCGCGCCGAGCGGCGGAAGGCGCCGGCGGCAGCAGGTCCGGCCCATTCGCGGCGGGTGGTGGCGCGCACGCTGTTCGTCCTCGCCGTCATGCTGTTCTCGAAAGTGCTCTATCTCGCCAGCCTCAACAGCTATTACACCTTCTATTTGATCCAGACCTTCGGCCTGTCGATTCCGGCCTCGCAGGTGCTGTTGTTCGTCTTTCTCGCCGCCGTCGCCGCGGGCACCTTCCTCGGCGGGCCGCTGGTCGACCGGTTCGGGGCAAAATTGGTCATCTGGGGCTCGATCCTGGGCGTCCTGCCCTTCACCCTGCTTCTGCCCCATCTCGGGCTTGTCGGCACGGTGATCAATACGGTCGCGATCGGGCTCATCATCTCATCGGCCTTCTCGGCGATGATCGTCTACGCGCAGGAATTGACCCCCGGCAATGTCGGGGCGGTGGCGGGATTGTTCTTCGGCCTGAGCTTCGGCTTGGGGGGAGTGGGAGCGGCGCTGCTCGGCATCCTGGCTGACAAGACGAGCCTGACCTTCGTCTATCATGTCTGCGCGTTCCTGCCGGCGGTCGGCCTCCTCGGCGGTTTCCTGCCCTCGTCGCCGGGCAAGGCGGCGGTGGCGAAGAAGGGCTGAGTGCGTCGCCGCCATTCGCGAGTCCGAATCGAGCCTTTTCAGTCCGTTACGGCGCCATTTGCGATCCTCATCCTCTATATTTTTCCTTTCGGCGCGCCTCCTCCGCGAGGATGGCGCAAACCGCCTTGAGCGCCCGCCCGCTTTCTTTCTCCCCCGGCCCGGGGTGAACATTTCTATAAATCTGAATATATAGTCTGTCGTTCCGATTTTGTCAAGGGCTCGTTCGACCGAATCCGTCACAGGCAGAAAACGTCCGCCAATTCTTGAATGAACCGGGTCCGCCAACGGCATCCAGAATCGGTCGCGGCGATCATTCCGGCGCG
>DATNBG010000193.1:0-4146 GCA_035572075.1 Roseiarcus sp.
TCGAATCTTCGAGGAGGCGACGATGACTCACGCGGGAACCAAGGATCATCCGATTACGATCGAGCCGATCCATGAGCGAGTGCGGGTGATCTGGCGCGGGCGCCCGATCGGCGACAGCAGACGTGCGCTCGAACTGAGGGAAGCGAACTATCCGCCGGTGGTCTATGTCCCGCGCGCCGATTTGGACATGAGCGCGCTCGAGCGCGCCGCCCGGATCACGACCTGCCCTTACAAGGGCGAGGCGAATTATTACTCGATCGCCGACGGCAAGGCCCGCGACGACAACGCGGTGTGGACCTACGAGCATCCAAAAGCGGAGGTCGCCGAGATCGCTTCCCACCTCGCGTTCTATCCCGACAAGGTGGAGATCGCGCGGGGCGGATGAACTCTCCCTCCGCGCGCCGCCCTGAAGCGACTCGGGGGCTTGGCCCCGGCTCGTTGCGGATCGGAACCCGCCGACCCTGTGCATCGCATTCTGGCTGAGTTAAGCTGACGCGAGAACAGTTGTACTGGAGGGAACGGACAATGCTGTTTTCAGGCGGCTTTACATACGGCAATTTTATCCTCGACGTCTTCTCGATATTCATGTTCATATTGTGGTTCTGGCTGCTCATTGTCGCGGCCGGCGATCTCTTCCGCCGGCATGACGTGTCCGGCTTCGCCAAGGTGTCGTGGGTGATCGCCTTCATCCTGTTTTCCTACATCGGCGTGTTCGCCTATCTCCTCACACAAGGGCGGGGCATGGCGGAACGGAATCAGGCGCGCGCCAACGAGGCGAGAGAGGAGTTGCGCCACATCGTCGGCTTCAGCGCGGCTGACGAGATCGCCAAGCTCGACAGGCTGAAGGCCGTTGGGTCGATCGCGGACCAGGAATATGGGCGCCTCAGAGCGAAGCTCGTCCAATAGCGGCTTTGGCGCCGCCGCCCGTTCGCCTGACGATTGTGGGGAAGGACGCGCCGTTAACGCGATTCGAACGAACTCCGATCTACTGGAGGCGGTCGCGCGGCCGGGGCAAGAGGGAAGGCGATGTGCGTCATTTGCGGCAAACAGGGGATCGGCCGGCGGGATTTCTTGAAGTTCGGCGCGGCAGGCGCGCTCGCGCTTAAGGCCGGAGGCGCCCCGCCCGCGGCGCGAGCGGCGGAAGGCGCGCCGACCGCGCTTTCCCCCCAGGAAGCGCTCGCCCAGCTCAAGGCGGGCAACCAAAGCTTCGTGAGCCACCCCGAGCTTTGCACCGTCGATCTTAAGGCGAGCAGAGCCGCCGTCGCCGGCCACCAGGCGCCCTGGGCGACCATCATCTCTTGCGCCGACAGCCGCGTGCCGCCGGAGATCATCTTTGGCGGATACGGGCTTGGCGAACTGTTCGTCGCCCGCAACGCCGGCAATCTCGTCAACGTGTCCACCCTGGGGACGGTCGAATACGGCGCCGCCGTGCTCGGCTCTCCGCTGATCGTCGTTCTCGCCCACACCGCCTGCGGCGCCGTGAAAGCGGCCTGCGACGTGGTGACCAGGAACGCCACCTACCCCGGCGCCATCGGCCCGATGATCGAGCCGATCGTCCCCGCGGCGATCGCGGTCCGCAACGATCCCGGCGATTTCACCAACAACGCCGCCAAGGAGAGCGCCAGGCGGACCGCTGCCCGGCTGACCGAGGCAAGCTCGCTCATCGCGGGGCTCGTCGGGGCGGGGAAGGTCAAGATCGCCGCCGCGATCTACGATCTTGAAACCGGCGTCGTCGCCTATCTCGATTGACGGGCGCCCGCGCTCGCGACACGCTTGCGGCGGCGCCTGACCCGCATATCTGTCTCTGGCGCGAATGCTGCGCCTGCATTATTCTACCGACCGGCCACGACCGTTAGGGGCGCGCAGGGCTGGCCGGGGGGCTTCGGGAGCCGACGAGATGGATGCGATTGCCTCGGTGGCGGCCAGGAAGCTCGGCAAGTTTCTGGCGAAAGACTTCCGCGAGATTTTTGGCTCGGCGCAAAGCGACGAAGCCGAGCGCCTCGGCGCGCTCGCGCGAACGACGATCGAGTGCATCGCCAGGAGCGACGCGCTCTACCATACCTACGAGCACACCATGCTCGTGACCACCGTCGGGCGCGACATCCTGCGGGGGCGGACGCTCGCGCATCGGGTTGAGCCCGAGGATTACGTGCACCTCATCGTCGCTTGCCTCCTGCACGACATCGGCTTCGTCCGCGGCGTTCTGAGCGGCGACACCAAGACCGAGTTCGTCGTCGACAAAAGCGGACGGACGGTCACGCTGCCGCGGGGCGCGTCCGATGCGTCGCTCTCCGCCTATCATGTCGACCGGTCGAAGCTGTTCGTCTACGAGCGGCTTGGGAAGTCGACGACGATCGACGCCGCCCGCATCGCGGCGGCGATCGAGCTCACCCGTTTCCCGCCAAGCCCGAACTCGGACTATCAGAACGGACTCGAGCCGAGGCTGGTTCAAGCCGCCGATCTCATCGGGCAGCTCGGCGATCCCTTGTATCCGCGAAAGGCGAACGCGCTCTTCTACGAGCTCGAGGAGATGGGCGCCAACCGCCAGCTTGGCTACGCGTCTCCCGCCGACCTGGTCGAGAAGTTTCCCGGCTTTTACTGGACCACCGTCTCGGCGCATGTCGAGGAAGGCATGAAGTATCTGAGCCTGACCGCCTCCGGCCGCCAGTGGATCGCCAACCTGCACAATCACATCTACAACGCCGAGCATTTCAGCTGGCTGATGGGCCCGCAGGTCTGAGCGCGCGCGAGCTTTCGCCTGGCGCTTTCTGCGTACGCCTGGAGCTTATGCCTCGGCCAGTTCCGCCCGCACGATGCGCGCCCCTTCGACCATCGCCTTCATCTTGCCGAAGGCCGCCTCGCGCGGCAGGTATTTGAGGCCGCAGTCCGGGGCGACAATGATGTCCTCGGGCTTGCGGTAGACGAGCGCGCGGCGGATGCGCGCCGCGACCGTCTCGGGCGTTTCGATCTCAGGCGTCGACAGATCGAGCACCCCGAGAATGATCGTCTTGTCCGGTAAGTCCTTGAGCACCGCGCAATCGAGCTTGGATTGCGCCGTCTCGATCGAGATCTGCCGGCAGCGGCAGCCCTTGAGCTCGGGCAGGAACGAGTAGGCGCTCGGCCGCCCGTGGATGATCGCCGCATAGCCGAAACAGATGTGCACGGCGGTCACGCCGTTCACACCTTGAAGGGCCCGGTTCACCGCCGAAAGCCCATAGTCCCGCGCCGGATCCGGCCTCGCCTGCATATAGGGCTCGTCGATCTGGACAATGTCCGCTCCCGCGGCGAACAGGTCCTTGATCTCCGAGTTGACCGCTTCCGCGTAAGCGAGCGCGGCTTCGGCCAGGTTCGGGTAGTAGTCGTTCTGCGCCTGCTGGCTCATCGTGAACGGGCCGGGCACGGTCATCTTGACCTTGCGCGTCGTGTGCGCGCGCAAGAACTTGAGGTCGTCGACTTCAACGGCATGCTTGCGGCGGATCGGGCCGACGATGCGCGGAACCGGATTGGGATGCCCCGAGCGGTCGAGCGCCACGCCGGGCTGATCGATGTCGATCCCTTCGAGCGCGGTCGCGAACCGGTTCGAATAGCTTTCGCGGCGGATTTCGCCGTCGGTGATGATGTCGAGCCCCGCCTCCTCCTGCGCCCTGATCGCGAGCACGGTCGCATCGTCCTGCGCTTCGGCGAGATAGGGCTCCGGGATGCGCCAGAGCTCCCTGGCCCGGACGCGGGGCGGAAAACGGCCCGCGAGCTTGGCTCGATCGATGAGCCATTCCGGCTGCGCATACGACCCGACCAGCGTCGTCGGCAGAAGCATGGATTCCCTCCCCGGGCGATTGGCCGGAGCGGCCGATCGCGATCCCATCCTGCTCCGGCCCTCGCTGTCCGGCAAGAGTGCGCGGCCGCAACCCCATAACGAAAGCCGATTCATCCGCCCGGCGAAGGCCGCCGGTCGCGCGCGGACTCGAGCGCGGCCGCAAGCGCCCGCCTCAGCGCGTGCATCTGATCGAGAAGATGCAGGACCACGCCGAGCCCCTCATCGTTGACCCCCATCTTGTCCTGAAGATCGTGGATGAGTTCGGCGCGCGCCAGGTCCATGTCGGTGAAGGCGGGCGCCTCGGCCGACCCGCCGGGGATGACCCATTCCTC
>DATNBG010000194.1:0-9626 GCA_035572075.1 Roseiarcus sp.
CGGACAGGCTCATCCACGCGCTGCCCGTCTTCCATACGCATGGGCTGTTCGTGGCGGTCAATGTCGCGCTCCTCTCGGGGACGACAATGATCTACATGCCGAGATTCGACGCCGACGCGGTGATCGCCGCGCTTCCGCGAGCCACCGCGATGATGGGGGTGCCGACCTTCTATACGCGGCTCATCGACCATTCCGGTCTGACCCGCGAGGCGTGCGTGAACATGCGCCTCTTCGTTTCGGGCTCGGCGCCCTTGCTCGCGGAAACCCACGCGGCCTGGCGGGCGCGGACCGGCTTAGCCATCCTCGAGCGCTACGGCATGACCGAGACCAACATGATCACCTCGAACCCCTACGACCGGGAACGGCGGGCGGGGACGGTGGGTTTCGCGCTTCCAGGGGTCAGCGTGCGCATCGTCGCTCCTGAGAGCGGCGCCCCAATCCCGCCCGGCGAGATCGGGATCATCGAGGTCAAGGGGCCCAACGTGTTCGCCGGCTACTGGCGGATGCCGGAGAAGACCGGGCAGGAGTTCCGCCCTGACGGCTATTTCATCACCGGCGATCTCGCCCGCTTCGATGAGGATGGCTACGTCCACATTGTCGGGCGGGCGAAGGACCTGGTGATCTCCGGCGGCTTCAATGTCTATCCCAAGGAGGTCGAGGCCGAGATCGACGCGATCGAGGGGGTGCTGGAGAGCGCCGTATTCGGCGTGCCCCATGCCGACTTCGGCGAGGGGGTGACCGCGGCCGTCGTTCCGCGTCCGGGCGCGGCGCTGAGCGAGCAGGCGATCCTCGCGGCGCTCGGCGGGCGGGTCGCCAAATTCAAGGCGCCGAAACGGGTCATCCTTGTCGAGTCCCTGCCGCGCAACGCAATGGGCAAGGTGCAGAAAGCGGCGCTCAGGGAAGCCTACAAGGACATCTACCGCGGATAGTCTAGCCGAGTCTCCCGGAGGCATGGGCGAGGATCGTGTAGACCTTGCCGGTGTTGGACAGGAGATAGGCTCGCCACTGCGACCCGTCGCGATCGTTCTGGCTGGTCTTCGTCAAGACTCGCTCGAATTCCTGGATATAGCGGATCGTCGTGTCGCGGAACTGCGGGTCGGCGCGAAAGCGGCGCCGAATCTCGTCAAACGCCTGCTGGCCGGCTTCGGTGTAGAGACGGCGCGACACGGCGCCCGTCTCGCCGCGCCGCCACCGGTCCCACATCTCCACAGCCGCCTCGTTGTCGATGAGGCCGGCGATTTCCCGGTTCAAGGCTTCGAGCGTCTCCGCGCCTTTGTTTGCGGCCTCATCCGGTTCGTCGCGGGAGGCGGCCGCAAGCAGATTCGAAAGCCATCCCGGCTGCCCGCGATCGGAGGCCGGCGCGGGCGCTAGGCTTGACGGCCCGGCGACCACGCGCGGCGCGGCGGATGAGGATGCGGGCCAGGGCTGCCCATGGGCGAGCGCGAATGGCGCGCTGATCTCCGGCATGCCGATGCGCTCCAGCGCCGCGCCTTCGATCGCGGGCGCGGCTATGGCTTCGGCGACGCGCGCAAACGTGGTTTCCCGCGGCGAAGCGACCGCAACCGCATGACTCTCCTGCGCGCGCGACATCGGCGTCTCAAGACGCGCGATTGCAACCGTGGATGTTGCGGCGGCCGGCGAGACCGGTTCGGCGACGTCATAAGGCGCGCCTGCGTCCGACACCAGCGAGGCAAGCTCCTTGAGCGCGCGGATCTGATCGGAAACGACCCGCCGCATCGCCTCGGCGGTTTCACTCGTCTCCTGCGGCAGATCAAGCACGCCGCGGCGCAACTCCTGGCGCGTCTGGTCGAGCTCCCGCTGAACCTGGCTCGCCATCTCCTTCACCTCCGTGACCGATTGACGGAAGCGGTCGGCGGCGTGTTCGAGCGCGCCGGTCAGCTGCGTGCTGGTCTGTTCGAGGGTCGCCTGCAGCGTCTGGGCGGTTCGTTCGCGCTCCTTGGCGGCCGTGTCGCGAATGGTCTCGAATTGGCCGGCGACCGCGATCGAGGCGCCCCTCGTCGCGGAGGCAAGGGCGGCGCTGATCTCCTGGGCGCGCGCTTGCGCTCGGCCAAAACTGTCTTCGACGTTGGCCGCGAAGCGCCCGAGCGTCGCCTCAAAGGCCTCGCTTCGGCCCGAAAGATCGCCGATGAGCGCCCGAAGGCTGTCGTGACGATGTTCCAGCGCGAGGTCGAGCGACTGCTGCTGCCGCGCGAGATCCCGTCCGACCGTGGCGAGCGCTTCCGCGTGCTGGGCGAGCTGCGCGCCGAGCGTGCTGGCGTCGGACTGGGCCGTGGCTGAAAGCCGCCCCAGGGTGGCGACCTGCGAGGCGATTCCGCTGAGCGCGTGCTGGAATTCGTCAACCCGCGCGGCGAGCCCGCTCTGAACGGACGCGAGTCTGTCCCCGGCCGATCCGATCGACCGGTCGATGACGGCGCCGGTTTGGCCGAGATTGTCGATCACCACCGTCAATTCATTGCGCACCCTCTCGCCGGCGCCCGAAAGAGCCTCGACCGAGCCTTCGGCGCTGCGCGTCACGGTTTCGCGCAGCGAGGCGCTGGACGCCTCCACCTGCTCGGTCAACCGTTTCAGCAAGGCGTCGATCGTCTCGGCCGAACGATGGGTCGTCTCGGCCGCCACATTGCGCAGCGTTTCGCTCGAATCGGCGACCTCGGAGCGCAACTGCCCGGTCAGCGCGCTCAGCGCCCGCACCGGGTCCGCCGCGGCGCCGTTGACGGCGGCGATGAGCTCGTCGGTGCGCCGGGTCAGCAAAGCGGCAAGGCCGGCCATCTGCTGGTCGAGCGTATGGATCGCCCGCTCGCCGGCGCCCGCGATCTTCGCGGAGGCGTCCTCGCCTCGCTCGCCGAGGGCGGCGATGAGGTCCGAGCCCTTGCCTTCGATGACCTCGCGCAGGTCGACGACCCTCGACCTGATCGCGTCGGCGACGCTGGCGCCTCGCGCGGCCCAGATCGATTCGGCTTCCGACGCCGCAGTCATCAGGACTTCGCTCATCGCCTGAATGCGGGCGATGAGCCTCTCGTCGATGGATGAGGCGTTGCGATTCGCCGCTTCCGTCATGTCGGCCAGGCGCAAATCAATGAGCCGCGCGCTTTGATCCGCGGCCTCGGCCAGGGCGGCGAGGCGCGCATCGAACACCTGCGCGCTTTCCCTGGTCGCGTCGGCGACGATGGTCTTGTGGGTGTCGAAGGCGGCGCCGATCGACGCCTTGTGCAAGTCGAGAATCGCCGTGACTTCCCGGGCGTGTTCGCCGACCTTGTCTTCCAGCTCCGCCCGGCTCGAATCGAAGCGTCGGCTCAGGTCCTGCATCGGCGTGACGACCTGCTCCTTGAAGTGATCGACGCTCGCTCCGAGGGAGCGCGATACGTCCTCGACCCGGCCGGTCAAGGTCGCGTTGATGTCTCGGGCGACGGTCGACAGCGTTTGGGTCAGTTCGTCCGCCCGCCTTTGCAGGGTTTCGCCGATTTCCGCCGATTTGGCGCTCATGCCTTGCGTAATCTCGCGACCGCCATCCCCGAGCGCTCGGGCGGTTTCGATCGCGCCGCGGGCGAGGGTTTCGGTGAGCGTGCGGCCGCGCTGCGTGAGCGCGTCCTCGATCCGCGCGAGCAGGCCTTCGAGCGTCGACGAGACTTCGCGAAGTTTCGCCCCGCTACGTTCCTCGACCGCTTGCAGGCGGCTGTCGAACAGCGCGGCGGCCTCCTCGTTTCGTAGGCCGAGCTTCTCATCGATGGCGCCGCCCCGGTTGACGAGAACCTCCTCGATGGCCGCGAGCTTCGCGCCGAGATCGGCGGCGAGAGCCGTGGACCGATCGCCGATCTGGCCGACGATTTCGCGGCTGCGCCCGTCAATTGCGCCTTCGAAGCGCGTGAGCCCGTCGCCGAGCGAAGTCTCGATCCGGCGCGAATGGGACGCGAGCGCGAAATCGACCGCGTTGCGATGAGCGGCGGAGGCGACCTCGAGTTGTTCCAGCCGCTCCGCCGACGTCGTCGAAAGCCGCTCACTGTGCTCGACGAAGCTCTTGTCGAAGTCCTCGCGCCGGGCCTTCATCATCACGTCGATCGCATCGAGATGTCCGGTGATGCGGGCGTTGAGTTCGTCGGAATGAGATCCCAGGCGATCGATGACGTTGTGTCCGCTCTCGCCGACGAGCTCATCCAGCGCCTTGAGATATTCGCGCATGCGCTCGGTCTGTTGCGACACGGCTTCGACAAGGTTGACGCCGCGGTGGTTGACGATGCCTTCGAAGGCCGCGATCCGCTCGCTCAGCGCGTCGTGCACATTGCCCGCTCCGTTCGCCGCCGCGACCGCGGCGTCGCTGACGAGCGCGGCGAGGCGGTCGTTGATCTGCGCGGTCTCGGAGGTCAATCTCGCGAGCGATTGGGCTGCTGACGCCTCGATCTGCGCCTGGGCGAGGGCGCCCTCGGCGGAGATCGCGCCGACGAGGCGGCGCGCCGAGTCGTCGACGAGCGTCTCGATCGCGGCGTTCTGGTTGTTGACCGCGCCGCGCAACTGGGTCTCGCGGGCGTCGAATTGTTCGCCCCATCGTTCAGCCGCCGCGTCGAGGATCGCGGCTGCGTCCTCGGCGCGATCCCGGATGAGCGCGCTCACCCGTTCGCTCGAGCCGGTGAGCCTGTCTTCGAGAACCTGGCCGCGCACCACGATGGTGTCGTGCAGACGGTCGGCGGTATCGCCGAGGCGCGCGACGAGGCTATCGCCATGGACGACGACGGTGTCGGTGAGCCGCGCGGCGCCGCTCTCGAGCCGCTCGATCAACGAATCCGATCGGGCGCTGAAGTCGTTGGCGACAGCATCGGTCGCGACCCCGAGCTGATCGGTGACCACGTCTCCTTGGGCGCGGATCGCGTCGACGACTTGCGCGCCGCTTGCGCTGACGCGGCTGACGACGCCGTCCGAATACGTTTCGACCGCGCTGCGCGTCGCCGCCGAGGCCTCCGCGAGCCGTTCGGCGACGGAATCGCCATGGAAGCGGATCGCCTCGACGGCCTGTTCCGCGCTTGCGTTGAGGCGGGCGACGACGCCGTCCGAATAGGCATCGACAATGCTGCGCGTCGCCGCCGAGGTCTCGGCGAGTCGATCGGCGATGGATTCGCCCTGGAACCGGATCGCTTCGACCGCCTGTTCGCCGCTTGCGCCAAGGCGAGCGACGAGCTCATCCGTATACTCGGCGGCGGCGGCGCGCGTCGCCGCGGAGGCGTCGGTCAGCCGGCCCGCGACGGAATCGCCGTGGAAGCGGATCGCGTTGACGGCCTCGGCGCCGCTCGTGTTGAGCCGGGCGACGACCTCGTCGGTGTACTCGGCAGCGGCGCCGCGCGTCACCGCCGATGCCTCGGCGAGTCGATCGGCGACAGATTCGCCGTGGAACCGGATCGCGTCGGCGGCCTCGGCGCCGCTTGCGTTGACGCGAGCGACGACCTCGTCCGCGTATTCAGCGACCGCGCTTCGCGTCGTCGCCAGGGATTGCGCGAGTTGGTCGGCGACGGATTCGCCTTGCGTGCGAATCGCCTCGACGGTCTCGGCGCCGCTCGCGTTTGTGCGCGCGACGACTTCGTTTGAGTAGGCGGTGACGGCGCCCCGCGTCGACGCCAGGGACTGGGTGAGTTGGTCGGCGACCGAGTCGCCCTGGGCGCGAATCGCCTCGAGCGTCTGCGCCCCGGCGCCGCTGACGCGGTTGACAAATTCGTCCGCATAGGCGGAGACAGCGCCGCTCATCGCGATCGACGCCCCGGCGAGCTGGGCGGCGACCGACTCGCCCTGCGCGTTGATCGTTTCGGCGGCCTCGGACATGCGCGCCGCGAGGAGGTCGCTATGGACTCGCAGGGTCTCAGCCGCCTCGCCGCTGCTCGCGGAAACGCGGCTCACGACCGTGTCCGCATGGGCGGCGACGGCGTTGCTCGCTGAAGCGGCGGCCTCGGAGAGGCGAACGGCGACCGAGTCGCCGTGGGAGCGAATGGCCTCGAGCGCTTCGGCGCTGCTGGCGTTGATGCGGCCAACGACGTCGTCGGCGTGGGCGCCAAAAGCGCCCGACAGCGCCAGCGACGCCTCGGCGAGTTGATCGGCGATCGAGTCGCCGTGTCCTCTGATCGCCTCGACGGCTCGCGCGCTGCTGCCGCTGATGCGCCCAACCACATCGTCGGCATGGGCGCCGACGGCGTTCCGGGCGAATTCGGAGGCGTCCGCCAGACGGGTCGCCACCCGCTCGCCGTGCGCGTCGATCGCCTCGACGACCGAATCCTGGGAGGTCTGGATGCGGTCGATCAAATCGTCGCCGCGCTCGCCCAGGCGGGTGAGCAGGTTGTCGCCGACCGTCTTGAGACGGTTGTCGACGTCGCCTATCCGCGCCAGGATGTCGCCCGCGGCCTTCTGGCTGGTGGCGCCGAGACGCTCGGCCAGGTTATCGCCGATCGCGGCGATCGATACGCTCATCCGCGCCCCTTCCGCGACGATGCGCTCAAGGGTCGCGGACCCGGTGCGGTCCATCGCGGCGGCGATCTCATCCGACGCTGCGCCGAGAGATCCGGTCAGCCTTTGGCCGACGTCGGTCAGGCGCTCGCTCAGATTGCCGCCGGCGATCTCGAGGTCCTTGGCGATGCTGTCGTGAGCCGTCGCTATGGCGTCGCGGACCCGCGTTCCGCCGCTCACGATGGACTCGCGCTGATCGGCCATCTCGGCAATGAGCAGGCGGATCTTGCGCTCGTTGTCGGAATAGGAGCGCTCGAGCGTCGAAACCTCGGATCGCACGCGGGTCTCGAGCTCCGCGGCGCGCGCAAGCGCGCGTTCGACGCCATCCCCCATCGCGGTGAGTTCGCGACGGATCGCCTGCGAGAGGTTCGCCACATGCTCGCCGGCCATTGTCTCGGGTTCGGCAAGACGCACCGCAACCTCGGAGATCGCGCGCGCCGATTGGCGCAGTTCGCGCAGGCGCCGGGACAGCGCGGCGAAAGCGAACATGAAAATGATAGGCCCAAGCGCGCCCAACAAGAATAGCGGCGTCTCGGGCCGCAGCATGAGCTCGGCGGGTCGCCTCGAAGCCGAAGGCCACAGCGAGACATAGGCGTAGATCGCACAGACGGCGGCCCACAGGAGCGAGGCAATCAGGGCGAGCATGAACGGCGTCCGGCTCGCCGGACGAGCATTCATCGCCTGCAGGATCGCGCCGACGTTCTCACGATCGTCGTTTGCCGGCGCTGATGTGGAAATCGCGGGTTTCGATTCGCTCTCAGGGACGCCCGGCGGAGGCGAGCCCGCGCGAAGAAGCGCGGGCGCATCGCCGGCGACCGGGCTCGGCTTGAGAACAGGGGTCGTCGTCGGCTTCGCCGGAGCAAGCTGGGGCGGCGAAACGTTGTCCTCCGAGGCCATGACGGCCTCGTCGTCGTCGGTCAGATTCAAGGCGCTCTCGATCGCCGACATCGCCGCTGAAACCGGATCGGTCGCCGAAACCTGTTTTGCCATTGCGTCCGCCTTACTCCATCGGCGTCGATCTTTGAAATGATCGACCCGCACGCCAAGCGCTTCCGCCGGCTCGCCGCCGCCGAACCAAACGCCCCTTATTAACCACGTTGCAGTCTACCGCCGAGCCTCACGGATGGAAACCGCGCCGCGCGCGCAACATGCAAACGTCGTTAACGGTTCGGTTACCATGTTTTTCCAGAGTGTTCAGCTGATTAGGGCGTCGCCCTTCCGGCGGCCGACTGTGGATCAGGCGCTATGCCAGAGAGCTCGGCCGGGTACGATCCCCCACTTGATCTTGTTCATCTGATGCGCCAATGCCTCGGCGATCGCGAGCTCAAGGCCGAACTGCTTGGGCTCTTCCGGCTGCAGGCTCGGGCGTTGACCGACGAGTTGTCCGGCTCGCCGCTCTTATCGTTGGAAGCAAAGGCAAGAATCGCTCACACGCTTCGCGGCTCGGCGCTTGCGGTCGGCGCGGGTCGTGTCGCAAGCGCAGCGAGGCGAATCGAGGAATTGGCGTCGGCGCCCGGCGACCAGGCTTCGGAAGCGCGCGCGGTCGACGCGCTCCTCTCGGCGGTCGCCGAGGCGCTCGCCGAAATCGAGCGCATTCGGAGCTGAATAGGGTAGCGCCGGTTCGCCAACGAATCCTCCTCGGCGGGGAAGCGGCTCCGAAAAAAGGGGCACGGTTTTTTTCCGCCTAGAAGGCGCGAACCAACAAGTCCGGAGACGGCGGTAGACCTTTGGCGAAGCGCGATCTTTCCGCCGCGCGATTGCCGCCCCGGCAAACAAAATCTTGACAAACCAGGAATCGTTTGAGACTATTTCTGTTTGATAGAATGTCACTCGTCGAGACGCGCGTTCGGCGCTCCCTTGAGATTCCGCAAGCCTAAAGGGAAGCAATGCGAAGGAACATCTTGATGCGCCTCTTGAAAACAAACAATCCCGCGAAATTCCCCGATTTCGCCCCCAATGTTTTCAAGGATGAGTCCCAGCGCGCGAAACCGCGTAACCGCTCGTTTCGATCGCGAAACAATTCCTTCGCTTTCGCCGTTTCCGCCTCGTGGACGCCCGAAGCGAACGGTCCCCATGCTCAGCCGAGGGGCAGCGATCCGAGGCGCTTGCGAAAGGAGGTCCCTTGCGATCGGGCTGACGAGCGAAAAAAGTTGCGTAAAGGAGGTGATAAGGCTGTGAAATCATTGGCGCGCGTAACTTTGTGCGCGGGCTGGAAAAGCCGCGAGGGGCAGCGTGGCGTCGGCTCGCCAACAAATGCCGCTTAGGCGATACGGATTAATTACGGGCGAAACTAGACGCAGTCGGATTGCCCTGAGAATCTGGGACGCGCGCCGCTAGAACGACGGCTGGTCACCTCCGCCACTCATCTGGCGCTTCGCGCTCGGAAAGGTTCTGGCGCCCCCGCGCTTGCTTGCCGCCGCGCTTGGTTTATGTAGGCGCGCCACGGAACTCCAGTGAATTCACATGGCGCAGCGCGATAACGCCGCTTCTCAGGGAAAAATTCTGTTCAATGGCCAAGATCACCTATATTGACGCAGCCGGACAGGCGCGCTCGGTCGAGGCGGAGGTCGGCGCGACGGTCATGGAGACGGCGCTGCGCAATTCCATCCCCGGCATCGAAGCCGAGTGCGGCGGCGCCTGCGCCTGCGCGACGTGCCATGTCTATGTCTCGGAGGAATGGGTGGAGGCCACGGGCAAGGCCTCGCAGATGGAGGAGGACATGCTCGACTTCGCCTTCGAGGTGCGTCCCAACTCAAGGTTGTCCTGTCAGATCAAGGTCAGCGAAAAGCTGGACGGCCTCACCGTGACCACGCCGGCCAAACAAGGTTAAGAACGAAGGAACCCGTATGGACCATCTGTCTACCGACGTCGCGATCATTGGCGCCGGGCCGATCGGCCTGTTTGCGGTGTTCGAACTCGGCTTGCTCGACATCAAGGCGCATCTGATCGACATTCTGCCGAAGCCGGGCGGCCAATGCGCGGAGCTCTATCCGGAAAAGCCGATCTACGACATCCCGGGCTTTCCGGTGATCAACGGACAGGAGCTCGTCGACAATCTGATGAAGCAGATCCATCCGTTCGGGCCGAAGTTTCACCTGGGCGAGATGGTTGAAGGCATGGAGGTTCTTGGA
>DATNBG010000195.1:0-7604 GCA_035572075.1 Roseiarcus sp.
GACCGCGGGCCTCGTCGCGCCCAGGGCAACGGTCCGAGACCGCGCTTCAAGACGCTTGGGAAGGAGTCTCGGGCGAAGAATAAGAAAAAGTTGCGCAAAGGAGGTGTTAAGGCCGTGAAATCGTTGGCGCGCGTAACATTGTGCGCGGGCTTGAAGAGCCGCGCGGGCGAGGGTCGGTTGCGCTGGCTCACTAACGAAATCCGGCTTGGTTCGGGCGTCGACGCGCGTCGCTTTTCCAGCGGTTCCGCCCAACGCCAGAAGGCTCTAATGGATGCGCCACGCCGCGAGCAGCCAGCAAATCCAGATCGCTGGCCCGAAAAACGCCCCGAAGGGCAGCCTTGCTTTCGGGTCGAACCCATTGCCCCAAAGGCGGCCAAAAAGCACGGCGCCGAGAGCCGACAGCGCGCCAATGTTGACGGCGATCGGCAAATCGACCCAGCCCAGCCACACGCCGGCGACCGCGGCGAGCTTGACGTCGCCGAGGCCGATTCCCGCTCTTCCCCGCACTCTCCGGTAGCCCGCGCGAAAGGCAAAAAACAGGACGAACATGAGGCTTGCGCGAATGAGAGCCTGCAAGACCGCGACCGCCGGCGCCGCCTCCGTCCCCAGCCCGGCCGCGATGAGACCTGCGACGAAGGCCAGCCCATTCAATTCATCGGGGATGATCATCCGGCGATGGTCGATGACGGCGATCGCCAGCATCAATCCGGCAAGAACGGCGCCGGCGGCGCCGCTCCATCCCGGCGCCGCGGCGAGGCTCGCCAGGACCGCGCCGGCCCCAACGGCGCCGACAAGCGAAGCCTCAAGCGCGCCCGAGCGCGCCAAACGATAGCTGAGGCTCCTCGGCGGCTCGGCTGTCACTTCGCAGGCCGGGAGAGGACGTTGAGCATGGAGGGCAAGGTAAGCGTCTGGGTTCGACCGCCGCGCATCTTTGAGCGAAGCGCCTCGGCGACCATCGCCGCGTCAGCGCCGTTGCGGATGATTTGCGGGCGAATGAAGATGATGAGCTCGGTGCGCTTGCCCGTCGTGCCCGTCGTCCCGAACGCGGCGCCGATATAGGGCAGCTCGCTGAGAATCGGCACGCCCTGCCGCGATTTCTGCTGCTGGTCCTGGATCATGCCCGCCAGCATCACCGTCTGCCCGGAGATGACTGAAATGGTACTCTTCACCTCGCGCTGCGAAATCGTGGGGGTGAGTGTGGGTCCGGTCGGCTCGCTGACCAGCTGGTCAATGTCGAGCAGGACCGACCCATTGTAGTTCACGTGCGGCTGGACGTGCAGAATGACGCCAGTGTTCTTGTAGTCGACGGTGTTGACGACGGCGTTGTTGGCGCTGAGCACGGTCGCGCTTCCGGTCGCTATCGGAACCTGATCGCCCACCTCGAGCGTGGCGTCGCCATTGTCGACGACCACGAGCGAGGGATTGGAGAGGATCTTGACATCGGTCAGCTGCGAAAGCGCGTTGATGACGACGCGCGGGGCCGCCGCGTTGCCGGCGATGACATTGAGGCCGCCCGACAAGCCAGTCCCGGCGGTCGTGGAGCCGTTGTTCGTGGCGACGTTGTTGATGATGCTCGGCATTGTTCCCGACACGGTGTTCGAAACCGCGCCGCCGGCGAGGAAGAACTGCACCCCATAGTTGAGCGCGTTGTTCAGCGTGACCTCGGCGATGGTGACGTCGATTGCGACCTGCAATTTCGGCCGGTCGAGCTGAATGAGCGTCCGTTCGATGAGCTTGTATTCGTCAGGCCTCGAATAGATCAGCACCGAGTTGTTGAGGACATCGGCCGTGATCCGGACATTGGGCAACTGCGGCCCGCCTGAGCCGCCCTGGCCCAGCGCGCCGAGTTCGGTGTTGAGCGTCGCGACCGGAACTCCGCCGAATTGCTGCGCGGCGCCGCCAGTTCGCCCGGCCGCGCCTTCAGCTTGCTGGGCTGGACTACTGGGATTGCCGGTCGAACCGCCGAGATTGCTACTGAGACTGTTACTGGAGGACGGGATTCCTCCCGTCAGCCTCTCCGCGGCCGTCATCGCCTTGACGCCGGACGAGGGAGCGATCTCGTTGGTCGGCGATTCCGCCGAGACCGCGCCGCCGTTGGTCACGAAGATCTGCTGCAGCAATTGCGCGATTTCCTTGGCGTTGCCGTAGCGCACCTTGTAGACCTTGACGCTCGCGCTCGATGTCGTGGGCTCATCGAGCCTCGCGATCCAGCGCGCCGCGGTGCGGAGCAGTTCGGGCTTCGAGGCGACGACCAGAATGGAGTTCAGGCGCGCGACGGGTTGGAATTTCACCAGCCCATGGCTGCGTCCCGAATCGCCGGAGTCCATGATCTTCTCGACTTCGCTGACGATCGGCTCCGGCGTGCTGTTTTGCACCGGATACATGCCGACGGATTGCCCTTTGAGCCAATCGACGTCGAAGCTGCGAACCGTCTCAACCGCCGATTGACGCTCGGTTCCGGTCCCCACCACGATCAGGAGCCTGCCGCTCGGATCGGTTCGAATGGCGCCGGGGCGCGTGGCGAAGCCTTCGAGCAGTTTCGTCAGCGTCGATCCGGAGACATATTGCAGCGGGATCACGGTCAGGCCAAACCCGGGCTCCGTCCCGCCCGACCCGGCGGCCTCATCGACCATTCCCACCCCGCCCTCATTGGCGGGCGCGATGCGGTAGCCGGACGCGTTCCGGATCATGACCAGATTGTTCGCGGCCAGCGCGCTTTCGAGGACAAAAAGCATGTCCTTCTTGTCGATCGGTCGGCCGGAGGAGAGGCTGATGGTGCCCTGGGCCCGGGGATCGATCACATAACCGACGCCGAGGATGTCGCCGAGGATTGACTTCGCCACTTGCGATATGGGCGCGTTTTCAAAGTTCAGCGTATAACCCCCCGCCCCCGCCTCCACATCCTGCGAAGCCGCGGGTTGCGGGGCGGCGGGCGGAGGCGCTGGCGACCCGAAAAATGAGAATGCCTTGGGCGCGGAAGCGCCGCCCGTATCGACGGTGGCGGTGGGTTGCGGAGAGCGCGGCCGCAGATCGGCGGCGCGCATGATGTCGGCGGCGTTCTGCGGCTCGTCTTTCGATTGGTCGAGGTAGGTCGTGTTGCAAGCCCCCACGAGGAGCATGCCGCCGGTCGCCAGCGCGCCGAAGGAGACGAGATGAAAGGCGCCGGTACTGCGCGCCCGCGGACCTCCAGCCAACAGCGCCCCCTTGCGATGCGCAAAAAATTCGTTGATACGAGTTGCCCCTAAAAAGCCCAATCTGAGGAGAAAGTAAAGACTGAGTTCGTCACAAAGTGCCGCGAGAGGCGCCGCCAATATGTTAAACAGATATATTTATCAATGATTGGCCGGTGGTTATCGCCCGCGATCAGTGGACTTGGCGGGGCGCCATCCGGACCGGTCCGACGCGGCAGCCGCGGCTTGTAACGATCCGCGCCGATCTATTGGTCTATTCCGCATCGCCGATAATGTCGGACATGCGGGCCGAGACAGAAGCCTCGCTTGGCGAAGGTCTCTTGGCAACTAGGCATAAAGGTATAGGGAAATGAACGGAAATGAAGAACTCAAACCGCCACGGTCACGCCACAATACAGCCGCTATCGTTGCGGGGAAATTTGACTAAGGCAGGCAAAGCGGCGTTCGGGGATCGTCCTCGGAGGGTGGCGCTCCGTTCGCGATCCCCGCAGGATTCTTGCGTGTTTCGCCCCGCGCCTGGCCATCTAGGGCGCAACTCCGTTCGGCGCGATTCTCTTCCGCCGATCCCGTGTCTCGAGATTGTAGCGAAATCACGATGAATATTGTGAGAAACAACCTGGACAACGCCAATTCTTCCGTGCAGCCGATCGCTGGCTTTATAAGGCACTTGAACGACAACCTCGTTCGCGACGCCGACGTCAAGATTTCCGAGATGGGTTGGAATGTTGGCCGCCCGTCAATTCGATCGATTTGGGAATCTTGCGATCTTTCCGCCAGCGAATTCGCCGACGAACTCGCCGCATATTACCGGCGCCCGCGGATGACATTGCCGGAACTCCTGGCCTCCCCTCCGCTTGTCGAGCGATTTACCAGAAGATTCTTGCGTGAAACCATGATCTTTCCTTACGACGCTGGCGGCGGACGGTTCGGTCTCGCGGTCGCGGATCCGACCGATGTCGCAGCGCAAAAAGGCGCCGAAATCGTGCTCGGCGGCCCGGTCGCCGTCTCGGTCGCCTCCTTTGAGGATATCGGCGCGGCGCTCATCGAGCGCCTGGGGTCGGACGAGGAGGAGCCGGCGGCATCCCCGGTTTTGGCTTCCGGAGCGGTCGAGGAGAGCGTCGACAGCTTGCGGGACCTCGCCAGCGGCGCTCCGGTCGTCCGCGCGGTCAACGACCTTCTGGAAAAGGCAATCGAGCTTCGGGCAAGCGACATCCACATCGAACCGATGCGCAATGGACTGACGGTGCGGATGCGCGTGGACGGACTGTTAAGAGCCGTGCCGGCGCCGGCGCATGCCCTGCCCCAGGCGCTGATTTCCCGCATCAAGATCCTGGCGGGCCTCAACATTGCGGAGAGGCGGCTGCCTCAGGACGGCGCGGCGCGGCTCGAGGCGGCCGGGCTCAATCTGGACGCCCGCGTCGCCATCATGCCGACCCAGCACGGCGAGACGGCCGTCATCCGCCTGCTGCCGCGAGATCGAGGCCTGCTCGACATCGCCAAGCTCGGGTTGCGCGCCCACGACGAGCGCAAGCTCCGGCGTCTCATCGACTTGCCGCACGGCATGATCGTCATCACCGGCCCGACGGGAAGCGGCAAGACGACGACGCTGGCTACGATGCTCTCGGCGCTCAATACCCCTTCGCGCAAGATCCTGACCATCGAGGACCCGGTCGAATACGAGATCGCCGGCGTCAATCAGTCCCAGGTCAAACCGGCGATCGGCCTCACCTTCGCTTCGGCCTTGCGCGCCTTCGTCCGGCAAGATCCCGACGTGATCATGGTCGGCGAGATCCGCGACGCGGAGACCGCGAACATCGCCATCCACGCGGCCTTGACCGGGCATCTCGTGTTGACGACTTTGCACACCGAAACCGCAATCGCCGCGGCGCCGCGCCTTCTCGATCTCGGCGTCGAGGGATTCCTGCTCAAATCGACGCTGCGCGGCGTCATTGGGCAGCGGCTGGTCCGCATCCTGTGCGATCGGTGCAAGTCGCCCAAGACAATCTCCGCGGCGGATTTCGACACCGATCCACGCTATGAAGCCTGCGGGCTTTCGGTGGGAGAGACGGTTTTTGAGCCGAAGGGTTGCGAGCGGTGCGCGGGCGCCGGCTATCGGGGCCGCATCGGGGTGTTCGAGGCCCTGGAGGTGGAGGGCGAGGTCCGCAGTTGCGTCGGCCAGCGGATCGACGCCATGGACCTCGATCAGGCCGCGCGGCGCGCGGGGCTGACCACGATGATGGACGATGCGATCGCGAAGTGCCGCGAAGGCGTGACCACGGTCGCCGAGGCCCTTCGCGTGACGATAGCGCGGTGAACCCATGCCGACGTTTCAATATCGCGCCCTGACGCAGATCGGCGAAGTCGTCACCGGCTCGCTCGACGCAACCTCCCTCGCGGAGGTCAACCGCCGCGTCGAATATCTCGGACTGATCCCGATCGAGGCGGCGACGGCGCGCAATGAGGCCAAGTTCGGAAGGAGCGCCCTGGCGTCGCTCCGGCTGACCGGACCGCGGGCGGAGGACGTCACCATTTTCACCGCCGACCTGGCGTTGCTCTTGCATACCGGCGCCCGCATCAACGACGCGCTCGAACTCCTCGCCACCGACGCCGAGATGAGCCGCATGCGGCCAACCGCGGCGGCGCTCGCGAGCTCCATTCTTTCCGGAGACAGTTTCGGCGAGGCGATCTCCAAGCACCCCAGGATTTTCCCGCCAATCTACGTCGCTCTCATCCGCATCGGCGAAACGTCGGGCGCTCTGGTGACGGTCCTCGAAGCGCTGGCGGCGGAGCGTCAGCGCGCCGAAGCGATGGCGCGGCGGATCAGCGACGCGCTGCGCTATCCCGCGTTCCTCCTGCTCGCGGCGGGCGCGGTTCTCTTGTTTTTTCTCAACTTCGTCCTACCCCAGTTCGGCAACATCTTTCGCGACTTCAACGCCAAGCTCGATCCGGTGCTGGCCACGTTTCTCCGATTGTCGGATTTCATGCGCTCGAACGGCCAGACCATCGCGGCGGCGGCGCTCATCTGCCTGTTGGCCGGCTGGTTCATTTTGCGGCGCCGCTCCACACGGCGAACGCTCATTCGCGCGCTAGTACGCCTCCCGATCGTGCGCCCCATCATGGATTACCATCGCACTGGCCTGTTCTGCCGGAACCTGAGCCTTTTGCTGTCCAGCGGCGTCCTGCTGACTTCGGCGTTGCGCATTCTGGTCGACACCATGGAGTCGACCGGGACCGCTGCCCAGTGGCCGCATATTGTCGACAAAGTGCGTCACGGGGGAAAGCTCTCGGACGCGCTTTTGGAAACGCGGGCTCTCCCGCCGATGGCGGTCCGAACGCTCCGCCTGGGAGAAGACTCCGGTCAATTGGCGATGCTTGCCGGGCGCATCGCCGACTTCTATGAGGCGAAACTCCAGCGAAGCCTCGATCGCGCCATCGGAATCGTTGGCCCGCTCGCCATTATCATCATCAGCTTGATCGTCGGAGGGCTGATCGTGTCGGTGATGACAGCGCTGCTGTCTGTCTATCAGGTCGTCGATTAGGAGACTGGCAAATGAGGAAGATGGCTCAGTGGCGGGAGCGCTTCGCGCGCCCTGCCGATCGTGCGGACGCCGATCATCGGGAAGCCGGCTTCACGCTCGTCGAAATGCTGGTTGTGATCGCCATTATCGGCCTGGTCGTCGGGCTGGTCGGTCCTCGCGTGCTGAACTATCTCAGCGAGTCGAAGGTGAAGGCGGCGAAGATCCAGATGGAAAGCTTTTCGGCCGCGCTCGACCTCTACTACCTCGACAACGGCGCCTATCCGGACGCCAACGAAGGCTTGGGCGCGCTGGTCGAACGTCCGCCGTCGGCGCCCGCCTGGAACGGGCCCTACCTTAAGACCGGCTCGGTGCCGGTGGATCCCTGGGGTCATCCCTATCTCTACAAAACTCCCGGCGACCATGCGCCCTACGAGATCGATTCGTACGGCGCGGGCGGCGTTGGCGATTCCCAAAGCCTGATCAGGAGCGCGTCGCGATAATGCTCCGGACTGACGCGGAGGCCGGATTTACGCTGATCGAGGTCGTCTGCGTGCTGGCGATCATCGGCCTTCTCGCGGCGCTCGTTCTGCCGGCTATTCCGCGCGGAACGTCGCGGGAGCGACTCGCCGGCTATGCCGTCGAGGTCGCCGCTTTGCTCAAGAGCGATCGCAACGCCGCCATGCACAGTCACGCGCAGGTGGCGACATCGCTCGACGCCGGGCGCCGGATTGTCATTTCGGGAGCAACGGCGTCCATCGTCGAGATTCCCGCCGACGTGACCTTCCAGGCGCTGCTTGCGCAGCGCTGTGGCGACAGGCTTGTCGGCGCGACAATCGATTTCTTTCCGAGCGGCGAGTCGTGCGGAGGCGTTATCGCCATCGCACGGAACGGCGTC
>DATNBG010000196.1:0-3625 GCA_035572075.1 Roseiarcus sp.
AAGCGTCGAGGTTTGACCCGGAATGGCCGTTCGAAATTGGGCGCGGTGGAAACATAGCAAACAGCAACCTTGGAAACGGAAATTTGCGGCCAGAGACTTTCGGCAAGACGCGCCAAGAATTGCCCCATGTAGACGTCGAAGGATCTGCTGAGACCGGTCCTTGGCGCGGCAAGCTACTGAAATGTCGTGCTATCCTGTGGCGGAGGAAATCATGTCAGGACGTGCGGACTTCCTGGTGGAGCTGAGGGGATTCGAACCCCTGACCTCTGCAGTGCGATTGCAGCGCTCTCCCATCTGAGCTACAGCCCCTGGCCCGCGGGGTTTACGTGCGCGCCCGATCCGTGTCAACGACGTCGCGATGGAGGGGGGCGCCTCCGGTTCAGCGGCTCGGTCTCAAAGGTCTGGAGAGTTCATGCGCGCGATCCTCGACATCGTGATGATGGTCCTCAACCTCTACACCTGGGTCATCATCGCAGGCGCCATCCTCTCCTGGCTGATCGCCTTTGGGGTGGTGAACGTCCGCAACGACCTCGTCCGCTCGATCTGGAACCTGCTTCTCGCCCTGACCGAGCCCTTTCTCAAGCCGATCCGCAACGCGCTCCCCAACTTCGGGGGCATCGACATTTCGCCGATCATCCTTCTGCTCGCGGTCATGCTGATCGAGCGGATCATCATCTATTACGTCTATCCAAACGTCTTCTGACGCCGGATGCCCGCTTCTCTCCCGTCCAAAACGGCCGCGGGGCGGTTCTTCGAGGATTTCCGCCTGGGCGAGACGATCCGGCACTCGACGCCGCGCACGCTCACGAGCGGCGACGCCTCGCTCTATTCGGCGCTGACCGGCGCGCGTTTCGCCCCCCAGAGCGCGGAGACCTTCGCCCGCGCGATCGGCTATCCCGCGAGCCCGATCGACGATCTGCTCGCCTTTCACGTCGTGTTCGGCAAGACGGTCGCCGACGTGTCCCTCAACGCGGTCGCCAATCTTGGCTACGCAGATTGCCGGTTCCTGAAGGCGGTCTATCCCGGCGACACGCTCTCCGCCGTCTCGCGGGTGATCGGGCTCAAGGAGAACTCGAACCGGCAAAGCGGAATCGTCCATGTGCGCTCGCAAGGCTTCAACCAGCGCGGCGAGACGGTCCTCGATTATGTGCGCTGGGTGATGGCGCCCAAGCGCAAGCCGGACGCGCCCGCGCCCGCGGCCCATGTTCCCAGTCTCCCCGAGGCGGTCGGCGCAGCCGATCTCGGCCAGGCCTGCCCGCGGATCGACCGCGCCGCGTTCGACGCGGAGCTCAGCGGCTCGCCGCATCGGTTCGAGGACTATTCCCCAGGCGAGCGGATCGATCATGTCGACGGCGTGACCGTCGAAGAGGCTGAGCACCAGATGGCGGCCCGGCTTTACCAGAACTCCGCCAGGGTGCATTTCAACCAGTTCAGCCAAGCGCAGGGGCGCTTCGGGCGCCGCCTCGTCTACGGCGGACACGTCATTTCACTCGCCCGGGCGCTGAGCTTCAACGGCCTCGCCAACGCCTTCCACATTGCGGCGATCAACGGGGGCCGTCATGTCGCGCCGTTGTTCGCCGGCGACACGGTGTTCGCCTGGAGCGAGGTTCTCGAGACCGTGGGCCTGCCGGGCCGCGACGACGTCGGGGGCTTGAGGCTCCGCACCGTAGCGACCAAGAACCGGCCCTGCGCCGACTACCCTCATCGCGAGGGCGGGGGCTACGAGCCCCATGTCGTGCTCGAGCTCGACTATTGGGCGCTTGCGCCGCGGCGGCCCTGACCGATGCGCTTGCCGGCGGACGCGGTTCTCATGGTCGTCGACGCCGAGGAGCCGGCCCACCCGGACGCCGGCGATCCGCGCCAGGAGGCCGACAGCAAGATCGCGGCTCTGATCGCCGCATGGCGCGCGGAGGGGCTGCCGCTCGTCCATGTGGCCCGGCGATCCGCCGGGGCGGCCCGGCCGCGCGACGGCGAGACCGTCATCGCCCGCGAGGCGATGAGCGCCTTCGCCGGCACGAGCCTCGAGGAGAGGCTCGACGAACTCGGGGCGACGACGCTGGTCCTCTGCGGGGCCCTCGCGACCCATGCCCTGGAAGCGACGGCGCGCCACGCCGGCGATCTCGGCTACCGGGTCTTTGTCGTCGCCGACGCCTGCCGGGCGGCGGAGGCGGTCGATCTCAACGGCCGCTCATGGCCGGCGGAGGACGTGCGGGCGCTCGCGCTTGCGCATCTCGAGGGCGAGACCGCGACGATGGTCGATTCCGCGACCGCGCTTGGGGCCGCGGCGACCGCCAGGGCGCGACAGCGGCGGAAGGCGGGGCGGGCCTGACGGAGGACGCCATTTGCGAGTCCGAATCGAGCCTTTTCAATCGTTTACGGCGCCATTTCGGTTCCTCTTCCGTCACCGCCAGGCCGGACCTCATTTCGCCTTGCGAAACGAAGCGTTTCGCAGGCAAGCCGTAAGCCATTGGAATCCTTATGAGCGCCGAATCAGGCATTTCGCGGAATTGTTTGTTTTCAACGGCTTAACTCAGTTTTCATTTCGCCGTTTTCACGGGTCGTTTGTTTTCTATGACTTAGCGCCCCCTTTCGTTTCGCCGATCCTCGATCGTCCGATCGTCTGCAACTTTTCTCCTCTCGGCCTCACCGCAAGAGGCCACTTTCGCGAGGCGGCCTTGAAAGCCGGACGGGGATTGCGAGAATTGGAATTTCCATTTAGCAGAAACTATATCGCCACCTTTTCCATTCGTCAAGAATTTTCACCGACCCTGAGGCCGGCGGGCCCACCCGCCATTCCGGAGCGACGTCAGCTCCCCTCGAGCTGCTTCTCCAACTGAGCCAGGATGCGGTAGCAGGGCATGACTTGCGCGACGCTCGCGTTCGGCTCCCGGCCCTCGCGGATGGCGGCAAAGAACTCGCGATCCTGCAATTCGATGCCGTTCATGCTGACCGCGACCTTGCTCACGTCGATCGCCTCGTCCTTGCCGGTGATGAGATCGTCGTAGCGGGCGATGTAGGTCGCCGTGTCGCCGATATAGCGGAAGAAGGTCCCGAGCGGCCCCTCGTTGTTGAACGACAGCGCGAGCGTGCAGATCGCCCCGCTCTCGGTCTTGAGCTGGATGCTCATATCCATGGCGATGCCGAGCGCGGGGTTGATCGGGCCTTGAAGGGCGTTCGCCTTCACGATCGGCGAGCGGCACTGGTAGGCGAACAGGTCCACGGTGTGCGCGGCGTGATGCCAGAGCAGATGGTCGGTCCATGAGCGGGGCTGGCCCAGCGCGTTCATGTTGGTGCGGCGGAAGAAGAAGGTCTGCACGTCCATCTGCTGGATATGGAACTCGTCCTTGAGGATGCCGCTCCGCACGAACTGGTGGCTCGGATTGAAGCGGCGGGTGTGGCCGACCATGGCGACAAGCCCGGTTTCCTTCTGCGACGCCGCGACCGCCTCGGCGTCCTCGAGAGAATCCGCGAGCGGGATTTCGACCTCAACATGCTTGCTGGCCTTCAGGCACTGGAGCGCCTGGGCGGCGTGCATTTGGGTCGGCGTGGCGAGGATCACCGCGTCGAGTCCCGGAACTTTCAGGCTCTCGGCGAGATCGGTCGTGACATGGCCGACGCCGTATTT
>DATNBG010000197.1:0-3113 GCA_035572075.1 Roseiarcus sp.
TCTTCTCCATTTGCGGAATCCGCCGCTCGAGGCTTTCGAGATCGGCAAGCATGAGTTCGGTTTCGATGGTGGCGATGTCGGACAGGGGATCGACGCGGCCTTCGACATGGGTGACGTCGCCATCCTCGAAACAGCGTACGACATGGGCGATCGCGTCGCATTCGCGAATGTTGGCGAGAAACTGGTTGCCCAGCCCCTCGCCCTTCGAGGCGCCGCGCACGAGCCCGGCGATATCGACGAAGGAGAGCCGGGTCGGGACGATCTCCTTCGAGTTCGCGATCTCAGCTAGGGTTGCGAGACGCGTGTCCGGCACCGCCACGTCGCCGACATTGGGTTCGATGGTGCAGAAAGGGTAGTTGGCCGCCTGCGCGGCGGCCGTTTGGGTGAGCGCGTTGAAAAGCGTCGACTTGCCGACATTCGGCAGGCCGACGATGCCGCATTTGAAGCCCATGGAAGCCGTGATGGATGAGGCAAGGTCCGGCCCTCATGCGCGGGCTTCCGCCAAAAGGCAAGGGCGCCGAGCGACGCTCAGGACTCGATCAGTGGACTCCGACGGCTTGCATTTCCCGGAGCGTCGAGCCGTAAGCTTCCGCTACCCAGTCGCGCATCTCGCTCAAGTCCGGCGGAAATTCCAGTTCGACCGAGGCGGCGCCGGTGAACCCTGCGTCTCGAATCGCGGACATATATTCCCCGATCGGGGTGTTCCCTCGCCCGGGAGGCAGGTCGCCGTGATTGACGCCGTCGCAATCGGAGACGTGAACCTGGGCGATCCTGCCTTTGAGCCGCCTGAGCGCGGCAGGGGGAATGCGCATCAGCCAGAAATGCGAGATGTCGACGGTCGCCTTGACATTCGTGAGGCCCACCTCGTCGAGGAAACGTTCCATATCGTCCAGCGTTCTGATGAACGCGAAATCGAATGGAAGCAGCTCGATCGCAAGCTCCAGGCGCCGTTCCGCGGCGTGCCGTCCGACCTGCTGGGTGGCGTCGACCACGAGCTTCCACTCGCTCTCCGCTGGCAGCAGGCGATGCTGGAACATGTACTCGCCGGGGACAAAGCAAAGGTTCCTCGCCTCCGAAAACTCGACGGCAAGGTCGAGGACATTTTTCGCGCGCTCAATGTGATAGGAGCGGACAGCCGGGTTGAAGTCGCTGAGACCCAGACAGGTGCAAACGAGCGAGTTGATGGGCATATCGGCGCTGCGAATGCCGGCGACATAGTCGCGGCGTTCCGCCGGAGTCATTCGGGCCGGATCAAAACCGATGAAGAGGTCGAGGCTGTCGAACCCGATGGTCTTGGCTTCCTGCCGTCCGGGCCGCCCCTCGTATTGCGAGCCGAACCAGGCCGAATCGATCAGGCCCAGCTTCCACTGAGGATAGGCGCTCATTGGATTGTCCTCCCTGGACAAAACGATAACGGACGATCAATTTCCGGCGCAAGGGCTCGCCGGACTTTTGCAAGGCCGGCCTTTGAGGCTGCCTGGGCGCCTGCCCTTGCCGTCGCGGATGTCGCGGCGAAATTGGCGCCCGCCATGGAGCAGGCTTTGCCGGACGCGCGAGAGGCATCCGACTCTGAGGCCGCGGCGCGGCTGCTTTCGCTGCGCGAACAGATTGCGCGCCGCGCGCGCGACTGCGGCCGGGCGCCGGAATCGGTCAAGCTCGTCGCCGTCTCCAAGACCTTTTCGGCCGACGAGGTCTGGCCCACGATCGCGGTCGCCGGCCAGACATGCTTCGGCGAGAACCGCGTGCAGGAGGCGATCCCCAAATGGCGGGACTTGCGGGCGCGCGCCGCGGCGCTCGGCAAGACGATCGAGCTTCACCTGATCGGGCCCCTGCAAAGCAACAAGGCGCGGGAAGCGGTCGAGACGTTCGACGTGATCGAGACGGTCGACCGGGAGAAAATCGCCGCCGCGCTCGCGCGCGAAATCGACCGGGCCGGCAAACGCCCGCGCCTGTTCGTCGAGGTCAATACCGGAGGCGAGCCGCAGAAGGCGGGCGTTCTCCCCCAGGACGCGGACGCCTTCATCGCGCTCTGCCATGAGACTTATGGGCTCAGGATCGAGGGCCTGATGGCCATTCCCCCGGCGGACGAGCCGGTCTCGCCGCATTTCGCCCTGCTCGGGGTCATCGCGCAACGCAATGGCTTGAGCGAGCGCTCCATGGGCATGAGCGCGGACTGGCCCCTTGCGGTGCAGCTCGGCGCGACGTACCTGCGGATCGGCTCGGCGATTTTCGGGGCGCGCAATTCACGCCATTGAAACGCGAATCGCGTCTCTCATGCTAAAGCGGATGCGGACCTTTGAAGCCCTTCCACCAAATACGCGGGCATTGACCGCCTGATGGCGATCCTGATCTTCATCCTGAGTCTCATCCTGCTGATCGGCGCCGCGGCGAGCGGCTATCAGAGCCTCAACCTTCTGCCGACCGGCATCGGCGTTCTCTATGCGCTTGCCGGAGCGGCCGCCGCTTGCGCCGCGGTGTTGACATTCGCCATCGCCATCCTGATCCGGCGCATCGATGCGCTGACCAGGCTCGTGCGGCAATCCGCTCAAGCCCCCGCCGATCTGGCGGGTCTGGAGATGGCGCGCGTGAGCGAGACCGCGCCGGCCGGAGAGGTTTCCGCCGCTCCCCTCGCGGCCGAGGAGGAGGCGCCGGAGAGCGTTGACGAGGCGTCCGCCGCGGAGAACGAGAGCCCGATCAACATCAATCGCGCCGGACATCTGCCCTCGCTCGAGGCGGCCGAGACCGTTCAGGAGAGCCAGGAGCCGAAGGGGCCGCCGAGCCTGATCGGCAGCTATTCGTCGGCGGGCGCCAACTACAAGATCTTTTCCGACGGCTCGATCGAGGCCGAGACGGACGAGGGAACCTTCACGTTCGCATCGATGGCCGATTTCAAGCGCCATCTCGCCGAGCGTGGCGGCCGCGAGGCCGGCGCCTGATCGACGGGGGCGCGAGTCTCGCCCCGCCGATCAAACCGTCAAGCCGTTCCGCCGCGCGAGTTCCGCGAGCGACACATTGGGCCGCGCGCCGAGGTGCTGAATGATTTCCGCCGCGGCCATGACGCCGAGTCGCCCGCAGGCCTTCATGTCGCGCCCGCGCGCGAGGCCGGCGAGGAA
>DATNBG010000198.1:0-2889 GCA_035572075.1 Roseiarcus sp.
GTCGAAGGACGCGGTCTCGAGGTTCTCGATGTCGAACGAGATGCCATAGCCAAAGGCGAGCATGAGAATGATCGGCCCAAGCATCGCGAAGGCCATGCGGATCGGGTCGCGTAGAAGCTCCACCGTCTCACGGCGCGCATAGGCCCAGAGCCGGCCGATGCTGAAGTTCTTCGGCGGCTCGACCGGTTCGGCCTCGAGCGCCTCGACTCCCGTCGGCGGCGCCTCGACTTTTTTCGTCCGGTCGATCCCGGCCGCCTCCGCGAGATAGCCGACGAAACAATCCTCGAGCGAGGAGCTGCCGCGCTCCTTGACCAGTTCCTGCGGCGCGCCGACAGCGAGCACGCGCCCTGCGTGCATAAGCGAAATGCGGTCGCAGCGGTCCGCCTCGTTCATGAAATGGGTGGTGATGAAGATCGTCACCCCGTCGTCGCGCGAGAGATCGATCAGCGTCCGCCAGAACTGGTCTCGCGCGATCGGGTCGACGCCCGACGTCGGCTCGTCGAGAATGAGAATGGCCGGCTCGTGCAGCACCGCAATCGCAAGCTGGAGCCGCTGCTTGATGCCGAGCGGGAGAGAATCCGGCCGGGCGTTGACGAAGCTCTTCAGGTCATAGCGTTCGAGCAGCTCTTCGAGCCGGGGAGCGATCTTGTCCTTGGGCAAATGGTAGAGCTGCGCATGCAGTTCGAGGTTCTGCCCGACGGTCAGTTCGCCGTAGAGCGAGAAGGCCTGCGTCATGTAGCCGACGTTGCGCCGGGCCTGCATGTCGTTTCCGCCCATCGGCTCGCCGAACAGCTTGCACGTGCCGCTGGTCGCCGGCAGAAAGCCGACCAGCATTTTCATGGTGGTCGACTTGCCGCAGCCGTTCGAGCCGAGGAAGCCGAAGATCTCGCCGCGGGGAATCTTGAAGCTCACATGATCGACCGCAACGAAATCGCCGAACCTCCGCGTCAGGCCCTCGGCCTCGATGGCCGGCGTCTCGTCAGGCGAAGCGACCTGCGGGCGCACCACCACCTTCTTGTGCAGGGCGCGCTTGGCCTCGGGCATCAGCGCGATGAACGCCTCGTCCAGATTGGGCTCGCCTGTTTTCGCCAGCAATTCCTTGAGCGTGCCTGTGGCGATGATCTTGCCCTCGTCCATCGCCATCAGCCAGTCGAAGCGCTCGGCTTCGTCCATGTAGGCGGTGGCGACGATCACGCTCATCTGCGGGCGGCGCGCGCGGATCGAGTTGATGAGGTCCCAGAACTGGCCGCGCGAGAGCGGGTCGACGCCGGTCGTCGGCTCGTCGAGGATGAGCAGGTCGGGATCGTTGATGAGGGCGCAGCAGAGGCTCAGCTTCTGCTTCATGCCGCCGGAGAGCTTGCCCGCGGGACGGGCCTCGAACTTCTCCATGGCCGTCGCGGTGAGCAGTTCGGTGATGCGCTCCCGCCGTTCCTCGGCGCCCTGACCGAACAGGCGGCCGAAGAAATCGATATTCTCGAACACCGAGAGCGTCGGGTAGAGATTGCGTCCGAGCCCTTGCGGCATATAGGCGATCCGGCCGCGGATTTCCTTGAGATTGCGGCGATCCGCGACGTCCTTGTCGAAGACGAGAACCTGCCCCTGCTGGATCCGTCTCACCCCGGCGATCAGCGCGAGCAGGGTGGACTTGCCGACCCCGTCCGGCCCGATCACGCCGACCATGATGCGGGCGGGAATGTCGATGCTGACGTCGTCGAGGGAGATCGTCGCGCCGTACCGGTGCGATACGTTCTTGACCCGCGCGATCTCCTCGACGGTCATTTGGTCTCGGGTGTCTTGGCGCCGGCTGCGTTGTTGTCTGGGGTCTTGGATTCAGGCGCGGGCGCCGGAGCGGCGGAGGCCTTGTCCGGCGGAGGCTTCGGCAGCTTGACCTGGAGGATCTGGGGCCATTCCACGCCAGCCTTCGTGCGGACGAAACCCAAGCCCCTGATGCCGGTCTTCACCCGCGTGTAGAAAGCCTGAAGAACCTGCGGGTCGATCTTGAGCTTGACGCGAAACATCAGTTTCGCCCGCTCGTCGGCGGTCTCGACGGTCTTGGGCGTGAACTGCGCGTCGGCGGCGACGAAGCTCACGCTCGCCGGAACGACGTAATCGGGAACCGGATCGAGGATGATCCGGGCCTCGTCGCCGACCGCCAGGCGCCCCGCCTCCGCCGCGGGCAGGAAGATCGTCATGTAGACGTCGGTGAGGTCGAGGATGGTCACGATCGGCGCCCCGGCGGCGACCACTTCGCCCGCCCGCGCGAGCTGGTACTGCACCCGCCCGAACCGCGGCGACACAAGGGTCAGATCGTCGATGATCGACTGGACGCGGTCGACCTCGGCTTCCGAGTTCGCGATCTGGGAGAGCGCCTGGTCGCGCTGCGAGGTGAAGCTCTTCACCGCCGCCACCGCGGAGTCGAAGTTGCGCTTGCGCTGTTCGAACACCTGCTTGGTGATGAAGCCGGTCTTCATCAATTCCTGGCCGCGCTCGAAGTCGGACTTGGCGAATTCGAGCGCGCTCTGCCGTGAGGTAATTTCTGCTTCCGCCGCCGCGAGCGCGTCATTGGCCTTCTGCACGTCGGCCTTGGCGGCGCGCAACTGGGCCTCGTATTCCGGCGAAGTGATCTTGGCGATAACCTGCCCTTTGGTGACGGTCGAACCTTCCTCAACCGTCACTTCGGAGAGGCGTCCGGGATATTTCGACGAGACGTCGACCTGGGTCGCCTCGATGCGGCCGTTCGACTTGACGACGCCCTCCGGCAGCGTCTGGCCGCGCAGCCGGGCGATCAGGTTGCGGATGATCTGAGCATGCGCGGAGGGGGGTGAAACGCCGCGCCCCGGCTCCCCACCCAAGGACACCGCACAGGCCGCGGCGCCCAGCGTGAGCGCC
>DATNBG010000199.1:0-2583 GCA_035572075.1 Roseiarcus sp.
ACCTACGGCGCGGCGCCGTTCTATACCGCCTTCTGCCGCGCGACCGGCTATGAGGGCACGCCGCAGCGGGTGCGGGCCAATACCGACGCGGAGGGCCATCGGATTCTCAGGGTCGGATTCGACGCCAATGTCGCGCCGGGGCTCGACTGGAGCCTCGAGCCGGAGAGCGAGCAGGTGAGATTGCGCACCGGCAAAACCACAACCGTCTTTTTCCGGGCGCGCAACCTCAGCGACAAGCCGGGCGACGCGCGCGCCACCTTCAACGTGACGCCTGAAGTCTCCGGCGGCTATTTCGACAAGATCTCCTGCTTCTGCTTCTCGGTCCAGCATCTCGGCCCTCACGAAACCGCGGAATGGCCGGTGGTGTTCTTCCTCGACCCGGCGTTGGAGAAGGATGAGTCCATGGCCCGGGTCGATTCGATCACACTGTCCTACACGCTGTTCGCCCAGCCACCCGAAAAGCCGCAGCCGAGTCGCTCGGCCGATCGCGCCGGGCAGGCGGGATGATCATGAACGGGAGACGACTATGACGGACGCCGCGGTTCCGGACCGGCCGGGATTTCATCTCGTCGAGCCGAGCCCTTGGCCGATCGTTGGCGCGTTTTTCACGTTCCTGTCGGCCTTCGGGCTCATCTGGTCGATGCACCACGCGAGTATCGGCCCGCCCATTCTGACCATCGGCGTCGCGGGCATCCTGTTCACCATGGCGGGGTGGTGGCGCGATGTCGTCACCGAGGCTCAGGGCGGCTTTCACAACATCCTTGTGCGCCATGGCCTGACCATCGGCATGATTCTGTTCATCGCTTCCGAGGTGATGTTCTTCGTCGCCTGGTTCTGGGCGTTCTTCTGGTCGTCCCTCAATCCCGCCGACCCGCAGACCACTGGGCTCCTGAGTTTCAGCGGCGGCATGTGGCCCCCGAAGGGCACCGAAGTGATGGACCCGCTCAAGCTGCCGCTGATGAATACGTTCGTGCTGTTGACCTCGAGCGCCGCGGTCAATGTCGCTCACGATTATCTGCGCGAGGGGAACCGTCCGAAGTTCAAGAATTTTCTGGCGCTCGGGATCGCGCTCGGCGTGCTGTTCGTCTTCACCCAGGCTTACGAATACATCCACGCGCCGTTCAACTTCAAGAACACGATCTATGGCGCGACCTTCTTCATGGCGACCGGCTTTCACGGCGCGCACGTCATCATCGGCGTGATTTTCCTGTCGACCTGCCTGCTGCGCGCCTGGCTCGGCCAATTCACTCCGCGCCACCACGTCGGGTTCCAGTTCGCCGCCTGGTACTGGCATTTCGTCGACGTCGTGTGGCTGTTCCTGTTCAGCTGCATTTACCTCTGGGGATCGTGGGGCGCGCATCTCGAGGGGGTGACGGGATAACCCGGCGCCCGCCTCTGGCGGAACTGAGGATGGCTGGGCCGCTCGAAAACGTCCGGGTCGGCATGACCGGCCGGCACGAAATGCTGGTCACGCGCGAAGTCACGGTCGGCGCGCAGATCGACGGCATGCCGTTCGTGTTTGGCACGCCGATGATGATCCTGGCGATGGAGACGGCCGCCAACGATGCGGTGCGGCCGCATCTGCCGCCGGGTTGGGCGACCGTGGGCAGCGAGGTCAATGTCCGCCATCTCGCGCCGACCCCGATGGGGCGGACCGTGACGGCGACCGCGCGGGTCCTGGAAGTGTCCGGCCGCGGCCTTCTGTTCTCGGTCGAGGCGCATGACGGAGTCCGCAAGGTCGGCGAGGGGACCCACCGCCGCGGGGCGGTCAATTTGGAGAGCTTCGCCAAGCGAATGGCGGCCGGCTGAGCTCGGACCCCGCTAGCCGGCGGGGAGAGGGAGGGCCCCATGCTGGAGCGGGCGCCGAACGCGCCGGCCGAGACCCTTGCGCTCAGCGCGCGCGGCACGGTCACGGCCGAGGACGTCGGGGCGGCGATCGACGCGGCCTTGGGCGAGGCCTCGACCGGGCTCGTCATTGTCATCGAGCCGGATTTCGACGGCGATTTCGCCGGGCTCGCGCGCGGTCTCGCCAGCGCCGCGCTCGCCCGCAAATCGCTGGTCAAGCTCGCCGTCGTCGTCGATCCCGATGAGATGGACGGCGCGAGGCTCAACAGCTTCGGGGCTTCCCCCGTCCGCATTCGCCAGTTCGCCCGCGCCGACCTGAATAGCGCGCTCGAGTGGGCGGCGGCCGCCCGGCGAGGGGAGTAGCGGCGGCGTTTGCCGGTCATCCGGGCTTCAGTCATGCGGGGCGCGACCGCATTGACCCGGATTCCTTCCAACCCTGCCCACACGGATTTTGCGCCGGGCGAGCCCGAAAGCCTAACGGCGGAGGTGTGATCTGGCTCACAGCCAAACCTCACGACCGGGAGTACGCCACAACCAGTAGGTTGTCTTTATGGAACGCCCAACAAAAGATTCGCTGAGGGGAGGCTCCCCATGTTTACCGGAAATGCATGCGGTCTCGCGGCGTTCGCAGCTGCGATCGCCGCGAGCTTTTTGTCATCCAGCCCGGCCGTTTCAGACGACTCGCCGCGGCCGAACGAAGGCTATGTCCGCTATCTGCCGATCCAGAGCATCAGCTAC
>DATNBG010000200.1:0-14196 GCA_035572075.1 Roseiarcus sp.
CCGACCGGGCGCCCCGCGCCCACGCGCGTTCAAAACGCGAGCGCCTCCTGCGACAAAAAATGGACGCCCCAAAGGGCGTCCGTTTGTTCCCGGTGAGGATTCGCCCGGCGATGCCTGACGCCGCCGGGCGTCTCTTAGTGAACCACCTCGCCGTGCAGGGCGAGGTCGAGGCCGTCGCGCTCGACCTCTGCGGAGACGCGCAGGCCGACGGCGACGTCGACGATCTTGAGGATGATGAAGGTCACGACCGCGTCGTAGACGATGACCGTGATGACCCCCTTGATCTGGTTGATGAACTGCCCGACGTTGCCCTCCAAGAGGCCGGAGTGGCCGCTGAATTCGCTGACCGCGAACACGCCGGTGAGCAGCGCGCCGATGATCCCGCCGACCGCATGCACGCCGAAGGCGTCGAGCGCGTCGTCGTAGCCGAACGAATGCTTGAGGCCGGTCGCGCCCCAGTAGCAGCCGATCCCGCAGGCGATCCCGATCACCAGCGCCCCGACCGGGCCGACGAAGCCTGAAGCCGGCGTGATGGCGACGAGGCCGGCGACCGCGCCCGAGCAGATGCCGATGACCGTCGGCTTGCCGCGATGCCCCCATTCGACGAACATCCAGGTCAGCGCCGCGACCGCGGTCGCGATTTGCGTCACGGTCATCGCCATGCCGGCCAGCAGGCCCGCGCTGACCGCCGAGCCGGCGTTGAACCCGAACCAGCCGACCCACAGAAGCCCGGCGCCGATGAAGGTCAGCACCATGTTGTGGCCAGGCGCCGGCGCCTTGCGCTTGCCGAGCAGGAGGCACGACACGAGGCCGGCGACGCCCGCGTTGATATGGACCACGGTTCCGCCGGCGAAGTCGAGGACCTGGAAAGCGCCCTGGAAATCGCCCTTCGAGTCGACATTGGCGGCGCTCATGAACCCGTCCGGCCCCCAGACCCAGTGGGCGACCGGCGCATAGACGAAGATCGCCCAGAGACCGATGAACCACAGCATCGCCGAAAACTTCATCCGCTCGGCGAAGGACCCCGCGATGAGCGCCGGCGTGATGATCGCAAAGGTCATCTGGAACATCATGTAGACGGTCTCGGGGATCGTCGGCGCGAGCGGGTTGGGATTGTTCGCCCCGCTCGCGAGGTCATAGTGGATGCCTTGCAGGAAGACGCGTGAGAGGCCGCCGATGAACCAGCCGCCGCCGGTGAAGGCGAGGCTGTAGGTGAGGATGAAATAGATCACCGTGACCAGCGCGGTGATGGCGAAGCTCGTCATCACGGTGTCGCCCACGTTCTTCTTGCTGACCATGCCGCCGTAGAAGAGTCCGAGGCCCGGGATGGTCATCATCAGGACCAGCGCGACCGAGGTCAGAAGCCAGGCGGTGTCGCCGGAATTGCCGGTGCATTTTTCGAGGACCGTCGCGGAGCAGCTTGGCGGCGCGGCCGGCGCGGCAGCGGGAGCGGCCTGCGCGGCGGGCGCCGCCGCGGGAGCGGCGGGCGGGGCGGCAGGCGCGGCTTGCGAGGCCGCTGGCGCGGCGTCTTCGGCGACCGCGGCGGGCGCGGCGAGGCCAATGACGAGCGCCGCGGTCAGCGCCGCCATGAGGCCGGCCAATGTGCGTGCGAATTTCATGGGTTCATCTCCGGAAATGGTGGGAAAGGGAGCGCTCAAAGGGCGTCCTGGTCCTTCTCGCCCGTGCGGATCCGAACCGCAGAGTCGATGCCGTAGACGAAGACCTTGCCGTCGCCGATCTGGCCGGTCCGCGCGGCGGCGACGATCGCCTCGACCGCCTGGTCAACGATGCCGGCGCTGACCGCGACTTCGATCTTCAGCTTGGGAAGAAAGCTCACCGCGTATTCGGCGCCGCGATAGATCTCGGTATGCCCCTTCTGCCGGCCGTAACCCTTGACCTCGGTCACCGTCAGGCCGTGCACCCCGATGGCGGTGAGCGCGTCGCGCACCTCCTCCAGTTTGAACGGCTTTATGATCGCCATTATGATTTTCATGGATCCTCGCCCGTTCGTGACGCCGGAGCCGCGCTCAACCAGCGCTGCCCTGCCGCTGTGGGATCGGGAGCGCGAGCGCGCCCCGGCACGCCCTTTACAAGGCGCGTGCCACGCGCCCCGGACGGCTTAACGATTTGAAAACGAAGCTTTATTTTGCAGCCGGCCCGGTCCGCCCCCGCGGCGCAGGAGCAGGAGCGGGCGGTTGACTAAAAAACAGGCGCCTAGGATTTGATCACGCCCTGCGGTTCTGGGACGCCGTTATTCATGAGGACCCCCTGAAGGATCAGGCGCAATGTCAGGCGGACAAATGCTTGCAAAAATCAGAAGCAGATGCTATATAATTCCCAATCGCCGGATTGAGCCGCGCTCGCCCGCGGCGGCGTCCCGAGGAGAGAAGAAGAGAAAGAGAAATGTAACATTTCGGTCACAGTGTGGCAGGGGAAGAAAAAATTTTTATTTTTTCGCACGTAACCCATTGAAAAGTCCCGATTCCACCAAATAAAACCAAATAAATCCAAGAAAATCAAAGCTATTTTGCTTGGTTTTATTTGGTTTTGCTTGCGCTTGTTTGCACGGCTGGACGCGCCGGTCGGCGCGCGCCTAGACGCCGAGATAGCGCTGCAGCAGGCCGGGCTGCGCCCTGATCTCGGCAGCGGGGGCTTCATGGGCGATATGGCCGTTGGAGATGATGTAGACGCGCTGGGCGAGGGCCAGCGCTGCGGCGAGATTCTGCTCGACCAGCACAATCGTCTGCCCGCTCTGCGCCAGCGCCCGGCAGGTCTGGACGAGATCCTGGACGATGATCGGAGCAAGCCCCTCGAACGGCTCGTCGAGCAGGAGGATCTTGGGATCGCGCACGAGCGCGCGCGCGATCGCCAGCATCTGCTGCTCGCCGCCGGAAAGATTGGTGCCGCGGCTCAAGCGCCGATCTCTCAGGCGCGGGAACAGCTCGTAGATGCGCTCAAGCGGCCATCGGCTCCTGGCGGTGAGCCCGGCGAGGATGATGTTCTCCTCGACACTGAGCGCGCCGAAGATGCGCCGGTTCTCGTGCACGAGCTGCATGCCCAGACGCGCGATGCTGTGCGCCTTCCGGTTGACGAGCTCGACGCCGTCCAGCCTGATGGCGCCGGCGCGCCGCGCGTCGATGCCCATGAGACTCTTGAGGGTCGTGCTCTTGCCGGCGCCGTTCCTGCCCAGCAGCGCCACCGCCTCGTGCTTCTCAACCCGGAGCGAGACGTCGAACAGGATGTGGCTGTCGCCGTAATAGGCGTTGAGCCCGGCGACTTCGAGCAGGCTCACGCGGCTTCCCCATGAATCCCGCCGAGATAAGCCTCCTGCACCTTGGAATTGACCTTGATCTCGTCGGGCGCGCCCTCGACCAGCACGCGGCCCTCCTGCAAGACGGTCACCCGCTCCACCAGCTCAAACAGCGAATCCATGTCATGATCGATGATGATCATCGTGCGGCCGCGCGCGATCGTCTTGAGCAGCGCGACCGTCTCGATCCGCTCGCGCGGGCTCATCCCCGCCAGCGGCTCGTCGAGCAGGAGCAGGCTCGGGCGGGTCGCGAGCGCAAGCCCGATCTCGACGCGCCGCTTCTCTCCATAGGCGAGTTCCGACACCGGTGTGTCCGCCCGCTCGCCGAGCTTGACCAGCGCGAGCGTCCGGTCGACCTCGTCGTCGAGGCCGGGAACGCGCTCGAGCGCCCCGAACAGGTCGAGCTTGAACTTGCCGCGGATCCGGCCGAGCGCCGCGACCCTGAGGTTCTGCCTGACCGTCAGCCGGTCGAACAGCTGATTGATCTGATAGCTCTTGGTCAAGCCGAGCTGGCAGACGTCGGCGACGCTCAGCCCCGTGATGTCCCGGCCCTCGAAAACGATTTTGCCCGACGTCGGTTTCGTCTCGCAGGTCAGCATCTTGAAGAAGGTGCTCTTGCCCGCGCCGTTCGGCCCGATAATGCCGCGCATCTCGCCATGATTGACGAAGAAATCGATGTCGCTGTTGGCCGTAAGGCCCCCGTAGCGCTTGGTCAGGCCGGTCGCCTGGAGAATGGGTCCCGACCCGCGTCCGTGTCCGCCTACCGGGGGCGCCGCGGCGGCGACTTGAACCGGCGCGGGCGCGATCGCCCTGGCGGGCGCCTCGGCTGGCGGCGCCGCCTTTCGCGCGCCAGCCGCCAGCCGATAGAGATCGGCGATGGCGCCGACGATCCCGCGCCTCAGAAAGCAGACGAGCAACACGAACACGATTCCGAGCACGAGCTTCCAGGTCGCGCCAAGATGCAGCGTGTTCTGGAAGAAATCGCTGAGATAGAGCCACACCGTCGCCCCGACCAGCGGCCCGAACAGCGTGCCCGCGCCGCCAATGGCGGTTTGCATGACGAGTTGCCCCGAGGTGTCGAACGTGAACGCGTCGGGCGGCATGAAACCCTGCAAGACGGCAAGAAGACCGCCGGCGAAGCCGGCATAGGCGGCGGCGACCACGAAGGCGGTGAGCTTGTAGGCGTGGATGTCGTGGCCGAGAGCGGTGGCGCGCAGCGGGTTGTCGCGCAGCGCGCTCAAGATCGCCCCGACCGGCGAGCGCACGATGCGCAGCGCAATCACCAGGCCCACGAAGTACCAGAACGCAAAAAAGACGTACATTTTCCAGTCGGTGTCGAAGCTCAGCTTCATGAAGCCGAGATTGAAGCTCGGCGTTGGCACCCCGGGCAGGCCGTTCTCTCCGCCGGTGTAGGCCGACAGCGGATTGAACTCGATGAAGAAGAACACTTCCGCGATCGCCACCGTAATCATGGCGAAATAGATTCCGGTGCGTCTCAGCGCGATCAGGCCGACGAGATAGCCGATCGCGGCCGCGACGACGGCGCCGATCACGATCGAGGCGAGCACATAGGGGAAGTTGACCACGGTGAGCAGGTAGGCGGCGAACATTCCCCCTGTGCCGAAGAACGCCGACTGGCCGAACGACAGGAGGCCGGCGTACCCGAACAAGAGATCGAAGCCGAGACCGAACAGCCCCCAGATCAGGATGCGGTTGATGGTGCTCGGCGAGAAACCGAGATGCGGCAACACGAAAGGCGCGGCGATCAACCCGATGAGGGTCAGCGCTTCCGCGATCATGGGTCGCTTGAACGTCATCGAGGACCCGCGCTTACTCGCGGCCCGCCACGCCGAGGAGTCCGTACGGGCGCAGCACCAAAACGAGCGTCATCGCGACGAACAGCATGACATAGGCGTAACCTGGGTTGAACATCGAGGTGATGCTGATGATCTCGCCGGCGATGAGGCCGCCGAGAACCGCGCCGGGAAACGAGCCGACGCCGCCGATGACCACGACGACAAAGGTCTGGACAAGGATCGATTCGCCGACATCGGGCGCGATCGAGACGACGGGAGCGTTGACGATGCCGGCGAAGCCGGCGGCCATGGCGCCGATGCCGAAGACCAGCATGAAGATCTTGTAGACGTCGATTCCGAGCGAATCGACCATGACGGAGTCTTCGATTCCAGCCCGCACGATCATGCCGATTCGCGTGCGGTAAAGCACGAAGTAGAGGGCGAGCAGCGCGACCGTCACGATGCCGAGCAGAGCCAGCCGATAGGTCGGATAGACCATGAAGCCGAGCGGCGTGATGCCGGTCAGCAGCGCAGGCGGCGGGACCGTCTTCGATAGGCTGCCGAAGACAAACCGCACCGTCTCCACGAATACGATGCCGAGACCGAAGGTGACGAGAAGCTGGTCCTCGCCCGGGCGGGCGTAGAAATGGCGGATCACCAGCCGCTCCATAAGGAGCCCGACCAGCATTACGAACAAGGAGCCGGCGATCACCGCGGCGATGAAGGACCCGGTATAGGAATAGGCGACCCAGCCGGCATAGCCGCCGAGCATGAACATCGCCCCATGGGCGAGATTGAGCACGCCCAGCATCCCGTAAATGATCGTCAGGCCGGATGCGATGAGCGCGAGCAACGCGCCCAGCACCAGCCCGTTGAAACATTGCGATATGAAATTACCCCAGTTGACCACGCTGCCTTCCGCACCGGCGCCGATGAACCCATGCCGCCGTCGTCATGTCGGCCGTCATGACAGGCAATGCGTCAAACTGCCGGTGAGTCAAGCGGCCCGGCCGGAAGATGCGGGACCTCCGCGTTCATCCGCGCCGAACCGCGCTGACCTTGCGGGCCTCTTCTCGGCGTCTTTGCGCCGGGGAGAGATTGGCCGCTCAGGTGTAATCGCCGAGCTTGCAGCCGAAGGCGTCCGGCTTTTGCATCAGCGGAGCGCCCGGCAGCACGTCGAGCACCTCCCAGAAGTCCTCGGGGTTCTTCATGTCCTTCGGCGCCTTCCCGCGGACGATGATGACCGGCCGAACGCATTGATGATCTTCCGCGCGATAGTGCACATCGCCCACCAGCGAAGGGATGGTCTCGCCCTTCTCGTATTGCTTGATCACGTCAGGCGGGTAGAAGCTGCCAGCCTCGGTGACCATGCGCGCCCAGGTCGCGAAGCTGTTGTAGCTGTTTTCCGCGCCCCATTCGGGCCGGTAGTTGTATTTCTTCTGGAAGGCGTCGACGAACATTTTGGCCAGCGGGTACTTATCCTCGAGCGTCCACCAGAAGTCGGTGGCGGCGAAAACGCCCTCGGTCAGTTCCGGGCCGACTTCTTTGGCGAGGAACGGGATCTGATAGGGGATCACCATTTGCATCTTTGGGGTCAGGCCGAACTGTCTGGCCTGCTGCACCGACAGCACAGCATCGCGTCCCCAGTTGACGTTGATGATGAATTCGGCGCCGGAATTGGCGATGTTGGTGAGATACTGGCTGAAATCCTGCGTGCCGAGCGGCGACACCTGGTCCGTCACCTGGGTCCAGCCGCCCTGCGAGGTCAGGTAGTCGTTGACCGACTTGGTCACCGTGTGGCCGTAGGTGTAGTCCGGCGTCATGAACGCCGCCTTCCTGTTCTTGCCATAGGCCTTGACCAGCACCGGACCGATCGCGTTCGCCGCCGTCTCGCCATAGAAGTCCTGCCGGAAGCCGTAGCGCACGCAGTCTTTCCCGGTCGTGTCGTTCGAGCCGGAGATGCCCGCTACGTACAGAACCTTTTCGCGCTGGGCGAACTTGTTGAGCGCGACCGCGACCGCCGACGAAGTCGAGCCGGTCATCAGGATGACCTTGTTCTGGTTGATGAAGGTCTGCTGCTCCTGCACCGCCTGATTTGGCTTGGCGGCGCTGTCGGCCGACACGAGCTTGACCGTCTTGCCGAGCACGCCCTTGTCCACTTTCGGCGCGATCGCTTTCATCAGCGGATGGTTTTCATTGATATGGGCGACAGCGAGCTCCATGCCCTTGAGCTCATCGGCGCCCTGCGCGGCGTAGGTTCCGGTGAGCGGCACGGCCGCGCCAATAGTGACCGAATCGCCCGCCGAGCCGGCCGGCCAAGTTCCGATCGCCGGCTTGTCATCAGCAAAGGCCAGACCGGCCTGGCCGAAAAAGCCCGGCGTCAGAACCGCGCCTGCCGCGCTCGCCCCAAGCTTCAACGCGCCCCGCCGCGAGACCCTGCCCGCGCGCTCGTCGAATATGAAATCGGCCATGGGGTGTCCTTCCCTAAAACTTCTCGTCGTTGAGTTCTTCCCTTAAACCCCAATCTTGGGCGTTCGCGGGGCGTGCCGGGAATTAGGTCAACTGCGGGCTCATGCGTCAATCCAACTTTCGTCCGACATCCGGTCAATGCCTGGGAGGCGCAAGGACGCTCGAACGGCGCGGCTCGCCCCGCCATGGCGCCGGGTTCTTCAGTATCCCTTTGATTCGCCGAAAAGAAACCGTCCTTGCCCTGCCGTCGCGACGCGGCGGAGAGGTGAAACCGGGCGAACCGGGCGGCTGGCGCCGATTGATGAGCATTGGAACATCGCGAGGTCGCCGACGTTTAGCCGGACAGCAATCGGCGCAGTAAGGAGGACATCATGTTTGGTTGGGCGATCGCCTTTCTTATCATTGCCCTGATCGCCGGCGCACTCGGCTTCGGCGTCGTCGCCGGAACCGCTTTCGCCGCCGCGAAGATCATATTCATCGTCGCCCTGATCGCGTTCCTCATTTCGGCCGTCCTCGGGTTTACCCGGCGCGGCCTGCCGTAGAGGCGCGCCGCCCGGCCGGCGAAATTTGGCCGCAATGAAAAGACCTTCCTGGGCGGGGAACCAAATGGGCTCGCCGGCGTTGCCGCCTCGGGGGTGTTGGTCATGAACGGAACTCGCAAGAACGCCAACGCGGTGCCTGACCTCGCGGCGCCCGACCCGAAGGCCTTGGAGGCGATCGGACGGGCGCTGGAGGCTCACTACGCCGACCTGGTTCAGGCGCCGCTGCCGGAAAAGTTCGTGGAACTGCTGGCTCGCCTCGAGGCTGGAGACCGGGCTTCGGAGCCCCAGGGGAGCGGCGATGCCAACGGCTAGCTTCAAGGATGGGCTGCTGGGGGAAATCAAGAATTTGCGCGCGTTCGCGATTTCCCTGTCTGGCTCGGTTTCGCTCGCCGACGATCTTGTCCAGGAAGCGCTTCTGCGCGCCTGGAGCAACTCGGAGAAGTTCCAGCCCGGGACCAGCCTGAGGGCATGGCTGTTCACCATCCTGCGCAACATCTACTATTCGAATTATCGCAAACGCGCCCGCGAGGTCCAGGATAGCGACGGCTTTTATGCGCGCCGGCTCACGGTTCCTGGCGACCAGGAGAGCCATCTCGACCTGGAAGATTTCCGCCGGGCCTTGACGAGGTTGCCAGCCGAGCAGCGCGAGGTGCTGACGTTGATCGGCGCGAGCGGCCTCTCTTATGAGGAAGCCGCTGTCATCTGCGAAGTGGGGATCGGCACGATCAAGAGCCGCCTGAGCCGCGCCCGTTCGAAGCTCGCTGAGCTGTTGGCGCTCGACAACGCGTCCGGCGCCCCGGCTGAGCGCAAGGTCCGGCGAGCCGGCTGAGCAGGATTGCCGAAAAGTGGATACCGGTTTTCGGCTTAAAATCCTGTGAAATCGAAGGACTCTAAGCAGGTTGCGTTGGCTTGCCAACGAAATCCTGCCTAGCGCCGCGACAGAACGGTCCTGACGGCGGACACCAGTTCGCGCGGCGAGGCCGGCTTCTGGACGATCGGACAAGCCCATTCAGCCAGGCTCGGGTCGCCGCTCGACTTGCCCGTATAGAGAATGAATGGGACGCCCCGGCGGACCAGCCGGCGCGCGACCGGCGACGCGGTATCCGTCCCAAGGCCGAAATCGAGAACCGCCACGGCGAAATCGTCGCCGTTGGCGCGCGCCATCGCCTCATCCAGGGTCCGGCAGAGGTCGACGACCACTGCGCCCGCGTCGGCCAGCGTGTCCTCGAGATCCATCGCCATCAGCGGGTCGTCCTCGACCACCAGCACCCTCACCTCGCTCAACGGACGATGATCATTCGCCGAGTGAACCATCGTAGCTGTTCCCGCGGAAACTAACGCTGCACTGACCGAACAGATCGGTTACCTCAACCAACCGCCGCGAGCCGCACATGTTCCGGCTGGCGTCCGGCTGCGCCGGCCGCAACGGGCCGGCCTGGCGCGCCGGTCAGCGTGCGGCGATGTCGATTCGGCGCTTCGCACATCGGCATTGCGGCTGTTCCGCTCAGGTCGATGCGCGCCCGCGTCGAAAAGCAGGAACCTTCGTCGCGCTCACGGGTTGGTCGCGAGCATTTCGTGGGGAGCGCAGGAGGAAGCCATGCCACGCGGCGATAAGTCGAAGTACACCGAAAAGCAGCAGCGCAAGGCGGAGCATATCGAGGAAGGTTACGAACGCCGCGGCGTTCCTGAGAAGGAAGCCGAACGTCGCGCCTGGGCGACGGTCAACAAGGACGACGGCGGCGGAAAGCGCGTCGGGGGATCGGGGCGCGGCAAGTCGACCAGCCACCCCGCCGCGCACAAGGGCGGGCGAAAGGGCGGCGCCGCGTCGGCCGCGCGACCGCGTGCAAGTCGTTCCGCGGCCGCGAAAAAGGCCGCGGCGACACGTCGGCGCAACCAGGGGCGCGCGACAAACTGATTTGGAGGAAACCATGACTGACCGCGGCGATCAAATCCGGGAAATCGCCTATTTCCTCTGGCTCGAGGCGGGATGCCCCGAAGGTCAGGCGGAGCGCCACTGGCGGGATGCTGAAGCCCTGCTTGAGTCCGACCCCAAGCCCTTCGCGCGCATGCGGCTCAAAGGCGCGTCTCCCTCCGAGCCGGCGGAGGAGCCCGAGAGTATCATTCGCGCTCTGTAGCCGGCTCTCTCGGTGATGTGGCGTCCGGGTGTCGGCGGCGTTCGGGCTTCCAATGGGGCGCCTTTACGCCGCCGGGCCTCAGCAGATCGCAGGAAAAGACTTCAAGCGGCATTGGCATCGACAAGTGGCCGCAATGGACATATCCTCCAAGGGGCCAGCCGCGACTGACGCGGTCCGTGGGTTGAGTTCGGGCGCCGCGGGGACCACCGCCTTGAGGGATGCGGATCAGCAGCTCGACAGGCCAGCGCCTGCTCGCCGGCGGAGGCGGTCCCGCGGCGACGATCTCGCAGCCCAACACTATCGGGCGATCATCGAATCGTCTGAGGACGCCATCGTGTCGAAGGATCTCGACGGCGTGATCCTCAGCTGGAACAGCGGCGCGGAGCGGCTTTTCGGTTTTACGGCCGAAGAGGCTGTCGGCAGGCCGATCACCATTATCATCCCGTCCGACCGTCTCGACGAAGAGTCCGCGATCCTCGAGAAGATTCACCGCGGCGAGCGGATCGATCACTTCGAGACCATCCGGCAGCACAAGGATGGAAGCCGCGTCGACATTTCGCTGACCATCTCGCCGATCCGCAACTCGCGCGGGAAGATTGTCGGCGCGTCGAAAATCGCGCGTGACATAACGGAGCTGAGGAAGGCCCGCGATCGACAGCAGTTGCTGATGAGAGAAATGAGCCACCGGGTGAGGAACCTCTTCACCCTTTGCGGCAGCATCGTGGGTTTGAGCGCCCGCTCCGCAAGGTCCCCGCAGGAGCTTGCGGAAATGGCCCGCGCGCGCCTCTCGGCGCTGGCGCGCGCTCACGTGCTCACGTTCTCGCGCGGCTTCGAGGAACACGTGGACCGACCAACGACGCTCCAGTCGCTCGTCCGCACAATTGTCGCTCCGTTCAACGAACCCGAGGCCCCGCGCATCACGCTTTCGGGAATTGACGCCGGTGTCTCCGGCTCATCTGCCATAAATCTGGCTTTGCTTCTGCATGAATTCGCGACCAACGCGGCCAAATACGGCGCACTCTCCAGCGCTAGGGGAACGGTGAAAGTCGTTCTCGCCGAAGAGGGCGATGCTGTAGTCGTGTACTGGACTGAACGAGGCGGACCGCCAGTCGACGCGACGAAGGCGAAGGCTGGCGAGGGATTCGGCGCCGTGCTATCGCGAATCGCAGTCTCTAACCAACTCGGCGCCGAGCTTGTCCGCGACTGGCGGCGTGAGGGGTTGGCGATCCGCCTCTCCGTTCCTCGCTCGCGCTTGACCGCATAGGCGCGGTGAGGCGCGGGAGATAGACGTGGGCTCCAGCTTGCGCCGGAGCCCACGTCGTCCGGTTCCCTATCCGAGGTTCTGGTTTCGATACCAGGCGTCGATTTGCTTGCGGGTTTCGTCCCTCGCGATGCCGTATCGCTCCTGAATCATGCCTTCAAGCTTGTCTTGGCTTCCGGCGATCTGAGTAAGATCATCGTCGGTCAGTTTTCCCCATTGCTGCTTTACAGCGCCCTTCATCTGCTTCCAGTTCCCTTCCACTCGGTTCCAGTCCATGGCTACCTCCTTCATGGAACCAAATAAACGGCTGACCGGCCGTTCTGTTCCGGCTGGCCGAGCCGCTCGCGGCGCCATAGAGTCTCTGTTGGGCGCCAAGGCGTCTTCCGGGGCAAAAGCCATGTCAAAGGCGATTTGATGCCGTCGTCCGACAAGCCGGTTCCACCTGTCGTCGAATCCAAGCCCGCAAGCGAGGGCCCGGATCTGACTTTGCGCGCCTTGCGGCAGCGCATTCGCCAGCAGGAAATCCTGGCGGAGCTCGGCGTGGGCGCCTTGCAAGGAACGGGGTTCGATGAACTTCTTGCCGATGCGGCGCGCCTGACCGCGGAGGGCCTTCGCACTGAGTTTTGCAAGGTGCTCGAATATATTCCAGCCGAAAACCGGTTTCTGGTTCGGGCTGGGGTCGGTTGGGAGCCGGGCGTCGTCGGCGTCGCCAGCATCGGCGCGGATCTCGCTTCGCCGGCCGGTTTTGCGTTGAAGACCGGACGACCAGTGATCTCCAATCATCTCGAAATCGAGGAGCGCTTCAGAACCCCCGAGATTCTCGTCAGACACGGCGTTCATCGCGCCATGAATGTTATCCTCCAGGGCGATGGCCGGCCGTTCGGCGTGCTGGAGGTTGACAGCCGCTCGGGAGATGAGTTTGTCGAGCATGATCTCGCTTTTCTTCAGGGCGCCGCCAACATCCTCGGAATGGCGATCGAGCGGCAACGCTACGAGCGCAATTTGAGGGCTGCACTCGAGCGGCACCAGTTCCTCATCAAGGAGATGAACCATCGGGTGAAGAACAGCCTCGCGCTTGTCGGGAGCATGCTACGCCTGCAGGCCCGCGAAGATTCCGACCCCTCATTCACGGAAAGGCTGGAGGACGCCACGCTCCGCGTGGGCGCGATCGCACGGGTGCACGAGCAATTGTATCAAACGTCGGATGTCGAGCGTTTCGATGTCGGGCGATACATCGAAGCGATTTGCAAGGACCTCGGCGCCAGCTTCGCGCAATGCGAAATTCACGTTCAGGCGGAGCCTGGAATTGTGATCTCGGCCGATCGCGCCATTTCGTCCGCGCTGATCATCAATGAGCTCGTATCGAACGCGGCGAAGCACGCCTATCAGGGACAGGGCGCGGGCGGAGTCTGGGTCAACGTCGCCACGACCGGTCTGGACAGCTTTTCCATCGCCGTCCGCGACGAAGGCAGCGGTCTTCCTGAGGGCTTCGAATTTGGTCGGGGAAGGGGGCTGGGCGCCCGCATAGTCCGCACGCTCGTGGAGCAACTGAACGCGTCGCTGGACGTTGTCGTGCGCCATCCCGGCGCCGAGTTCGTCCTCACCGCGCCGCTCGCCCCCTAGCCGGCGCGCGAACCTTCACTTTCCCCGTCTCCGTCGAGACGGTCGAGCAGCTCAAGAAGCTGATCCGGAATGGGCTCGGCGGTCACGGCGTCATAGATCGCTCTCAGTTGATCGGCGATGTACCGGTCCATCGCCGCGCTCGGCGACGTTGCGTCGGACGCGAGAGGTCCCGCCGCCCTCTTTCGCGCCCTTCCCGCGGTCTTATCCGGCATCGGTGAATCTCGAGAGCGCCCGTTCCGCCGCCCAGGGGCGAATCGTCTAGCCGGACGCTTGCACCATTCAACACGAGAAACCGGCGCCGGACAAGCAAAGGCGTCGCGACGGACCGATCCCCTCAGCCCGATGCGGCCCGGCCGGAAGGCGGGGGAGGCCGTGAGTCGCCGCCCGCGCTCTTCACCAACTCCTTCAGCGGGGCCATCAGCCGCCATGCGACGCCCTCGACCGCGAAACTCAAGGTCGAGGAGGCGTTGAGACCCGCAGGCGTGAGGCGTTCGAGCACGACGCTGCCAAACCCGGGGACCCGCGTCCTTTTGACTCGAGGTCCGCCGCACTCGCGCCAGGTCATCTCGAAGTTGGGCTCCGCCCCGAGCGTATCGATCCGCCAGACCAGGGAGACGACGCCATCGCCGTTGGAGAGCGCCCCGTGCTTGCGGGCATTGTCGTACAGCTCGTGCAAGGCGAGGCCGAGGGTTTGGGTCGCGCTGGGACTCAACAGGACCATCGGCCCCTCGCAAATAATGCGCTCTTCCGGGCACGAGGAAACTGGCGCAGCCTGCGCCCGCATCAGCGCTTCGAGCGGCACGCCGCGCCAATTCCGGTCGGTCAGCAAATCCTGACTGGCGGCCAGTCCAAGCAGCCGTTTCGAGTATCTCTCCTGAAACTCCCGCATCGACTTCGCGTTCGCCGCCCCGTAGCGCGCAATGGCTTGCGCGACAGCAAGCAGATTGCGTGAACGATGATTGACCTCGGCCATGAGGTCCCGGATATTGTCCTCGCGCTGCTTTTGGTCATCGATGTCGGTGGTCGTGCCGTACCACCTCACGATCGCGCCTTGGGCGTC
>DATNBG010000201.1:0-2198 GCA_035572075.1 Roseiarcus sp.
GGGCTGGCGCTGCTCAATGGCACCCAATTTTCGACCGCCAGCGCGCTCAGTGGCTTGTTCATGGCCGAGACTGTGTTCCGCTCGGCTCTCGCGACCGGCGCGCTCTCGACCGACGGCGCGCGCGGCTCGGACACGCCATTCGACGCGCGCATCCATGCTCTGAGGCGCCATCGAGGGCAGATCGAAGTCGCCGCGGCCTTGCGGGCGCTTCTTCAAGGAAGCGCCATTCGCGCCTCGCACTTGACCGGCGACGAGCGGGTGCAGGACCCCTATTGCCTGCGCTGCCAGCCGCAGGTGATGGGCGCCTGCCTCGATCTTTTGCGCAACGCAGCCGCCACCCTCGCTGCCGAGGCCAACGGGGTCTCGGACAATCCGCTCATCTTCGCCGAGACTGACGAAGCGCTGTCGGGCGGCAACTTTCATGGCGAGCCGGTCGCCTTCGCGGCCGACGTGATCGCGCTCGCGATTTGCGAGGTCGGCTCGCTCGCCGAGCGCAGGATCGCGCTCCTGGTCGATCCCGCGCTCTCCGGCCTGCCGGCGTTCCTGACCCCGAAGCCGGGGCTGAATTCAGGATTCATGATCGGCCAGGTCACCGCCGCGGCGCTGGTCGCCGAGAACAAGACCCGGGCCTATCCGGCAAGCGTCGATTCGATCCCGACCTCGGCCAACCAGGAGGATCACGTGTCGATGGCCGCGCATGGCGCGAGGCGCCTCGCGCCCATGGCGGCCAACGCCTTGTCGATCGTCGGCATCGAACTCATCGCCGCCGCGCAGGCCTGCGATTTTCACGCGCCCCTCCTGTCGAGCGCGCCGCTCGAAGCGTTGCGCGCGCTCGTCCGCCGCGAGGTTCCGCATCTCGAGGACGATCGCTACCTTCATCCTGACATCGCCGCGGCGACGAAACTCGTCGGGAGCGGCGCCGTCATTGAGGCGGTGGGGACCGTGGGGTTGCCCTCTTTTGAGAGACCCGCGCAATGAGCGAGCGTCCCGACTGGCTCATCGTCGAGCGCCGCGACGCGCCGCTCATCGTCAGCATTCCGCACGCGGGGACAGACCTCCTCGACTTCGAGCCCGCCTTCGTCGATCCGTGGCTCGCGCGCAAGGACGCCGACTGGCGGCTAGACGAGCTTTACGACTTCGTCGCGCCGCTCGGAGCGACGGTGCTGCGAACGAAGCTCTCGCGCTCGATCATCGACGTCAATCGCGATCCGAGCGGCGCCTCGCTCTATCCCGGTCAGGCGACGACCGAGCTTGTTCCCACCACAACCTTCGACGGCGAGCCGCTCTACCGCGAGGGGCGAACGCCGGACGCTGCCGGAACCGCCGAGCGCCGGCGCCTCTATTTCGATCCCTACCACGCGGCGCTCAAGGCCGAGATCGCGCGCCTGCACGAGAAGCGCAAGCGCGTGGCTGTGTTCGACGCCCACTCGATTCGCTCGGTCATCCCGCGTCTGTTCGAGGGCGAGTTGCCGGTGTTCAACCTGGGCACGAACTCCGGCGCAAGCTGCTCCGCCGGGCTCCGCGAGACGGTCAGCGAAGTTCTCACGGGATCAAGCCAAAGCATGGTCGTCGACGGGCGCTTCAAGGGCGGCTGGATCACGCGCGCCTATGGACGCCCAAGCGAAGGCGTCGAGGCGTTACAGCTCGAACTCGCCTGCCGCGCCTACATGCGCGAGCCCGAGCGCCCGGCGCCGGGCAATTGGCCGACGCCGATCGACGAGAAACGCGCAACGCCGACGCGCGCGACGATCACGCGCCTCCTCGAGACGATTCTCTCGGAAGTAGGCGGCCGATGATTGCGATGTCCTCACTTCATATCGTCATTGCGAGCGAAGCGAAGCAATCCAGGGATCGTAGGGCTCCGCGCGGCCCCTGGATTGCGTCGTCGCTGCGCTCCTCGCAATGAAGGTTCGCCAGGCTGCATGAAGGGTTGCGCTCCATGACTCCGTCCCGCCGCATCGACAATATGCGCCTCATTCGCAGCCCGCGCGGAAGCGAGCTTTCCGCCAAGAGCTGGCTCACCGAAGCGCCGATGCGCATGCTGATGAACAATCTCGATCCCGACGTCGCCGAGCGGCCGGGCGAGCTGGTGGTCTACGGCGGCATCGGGCGGGCGGCGCGCGATTGGCAGGCGTTCGACCGCATCGTCGCGAGCCTGCGGCGCCTCGAGGGCGATCAGACGCTGCTCGTCCAGTCCG
>DATNBG010000202.1:0-3574 GCA_035572075.1 Roseiarcus sp.
TATCTCGCCCGCAAGGAAAGCCCGTTCCGGTTCATCGACACTCATGCCGGGGCGGGCCGGTATGACCTTGCGAGCGAGGACGCGAAGCGCTCGCCGGAATGGCGCGACGGGATCGGGCGGGTTCTGGACGCGCGCCCGCCCAAGCCGGTCGCCGAACTCCTGCGCCCTTATATTGAGGCCGTCGGTCCGCGCGATTCCGAGGGCCAGCCGCTCCTCTACCCGGGCTCGCCGGCGATCGCGCAAGCCCTCATGCGCCCGCAGGATCGCATCGCGCTTAGCGAAGCGAACCCGGCCGAGCGCGAGGCGCTGATCGCCGCGCTTGGGCGCGACCGCCGGCTCAGCATCGTCGGGACCGACGGCTATGTCGCGCTCAACGCCTACCTGCCGCCAAAGGAGCGCCGCGGGGCCGTGCTCATCGACCCGCCGTTCGAGGCGGCTGATGAAGCCGATCGCATCGCGCGGGCGCTCGAGCGCGCCTTGGGCAAATGGCCTGGCGGAACCTACATCGCCTGGCGCCCAATCCGAGAGGCCCGGGCCGATTCCCATTTCCTCAATGCGGTCGCTGCGCTCGGCCAGCCCAACATCCTGCGGCTCGAACTGGATGTCGGCCCCGGCGCGGCCGGAGCGCACGGCCAGGAGCCTCTTGCCCGCGCTGGGCTTCTCATCGTCAACCCGCCGCATACGCTTAGCCGCGAAGCGCGCACGCTCATGCCGTGGCTGGCGGAAGTCCTCGGCCGCGACGGCAGGGGAAAGCATCTTAACGTTTGGCTGACCGAGCCCAGATGAGCGCGCCTGGCGCAAGGGAAGTGAGCACGCGCGGGGTTGCTCGCCTTGCCGCTCCGGTTTATGTGCGAACGATTGCGCGCGTCGCGAGTCGGCTCCGGCCGCGGGGAATCGCGAAGGCCTCCATGGCGTTGCCGAATATTCTCAAGGACAAGCTCCGGCTGCCCGTTGTCGGCGCGCCGATGTTCATCGTCTCGCACCCGGCTTTGGTGATCGCCCAATGCAAGGCGGGGATCGTCGGCGCTTTCCCCGCGCTCAACGCCCGGCCCGTTTCCCAGCTCGATGAATGGCTGCATGAGATCGCCGAAGCGCTCGTGAGCCACGACCGCGCACATCCCGAGCGCCCCGCCGCGCCCTTCGCGGTCAACCAGATCGTGCACAAGTCCAACGCACGGCTCGAGGAAGATATGGCGCTGACCGCGAAGTGGAAAGCGCCGATCGTCATCACTTCCCTCGGCGCGCGCGAGGACGTGAACCAGGCGGTGCACGGCTATGGCGGGATCGCGCTGCACGACATCATCAACAACCGCTTCGCCCACAAGGCGATCGAGAAGGGGGCCGACGGCCTGATCGCGGTCGCGGCGGGGGCCGGCGGCCATGCCGGACCCGTTTCGCCGTTCGCGCTCATCCAGGACATCCGCGCCTGGTTCGACGGGCCGCTCCTGCTCTCGGGCGCGATCGCCACCGGGCGCGCGGTTCTCGCCGCGCAGGTGATGGGCGCGGACCTCGCCTATGTCGGCTCGGCCTTCATCGCCACGCTCGAGGCGCGGGCGCCCGACCTGTACAAGCAGGCGATCGTCGAGGGCGACGCCTCCGACATCGTTGGGTCCACGTACTTCACCGGCGTATTCGGCAACTACCTCAAATCCTCCATCGTCAAGTCGGGCCTTGACCCGGACAGCCTGCCGGAGCGTGACGCCAAGGCGATGAACTTCGCCTCCGGCGGCTCGTCCGGAGCCAAGGCGTGGCGTGACATCTGGGGCAGCGGGCAGGGGATCGGAGCGGTCAGGACGGTCGAGCCAGTGGCCGAGCTCGTCGCGCGACTCGGACGTGAGTATGCCGAGGCGAAGCGCGCCGTTTGCCGCTAACGCCTTCGAAATGCAGCCTGCGCGGGCTCGGGGAGCCGCGCCGGACAGAGTCGCGCCGCCACGCCGACGAAACCCTGATCAGTCGCGGCTCTTCTCGCGCACGATTCCCGCCATTGCGCGCGACTCCGCATCGCCCATCGCCTCGAGGCCGGCGACGACGCCGGCGCGGTCGGCGGCGGGGCGGTTCTGGCTCACCTTCCATTTTCCCTTAATGTCGAGGATCTCAATCTCGAGGCCGACAATCGCCCGGCGCTGCTGCCGGATGAAATCGGCCGGCGCGTCGCCGACCGCCCAGGGCTGATCGCGCCGCACTTCGAGCGTCCGGGTCAATTCCTCGACCTGCCGCTCAAGCCAGGCCTCGTCCATCACCTTCGCCCGGCCCCTCGCTTGGACCATCGTATAGTTCCAGGTCGGCACGACCTTTCCCGTCTCCCGCTTGGTCATGTACCAGGAGGGAGTGATGTAATGGTCGTGGCCCTGAAACACGACGAGCGCTTCTGGGCGCTCTTGAAGCTCGCGCCACTGAGGGTTGGCGCGCGCGATATGGACCTTCAGCACGCCGAGCCTCGAGCCGGAAGCGTCCAGGACGAATGGGACCGAATTGGCGATCAGCCCCCCGGCGCCGTTGCTGATGAGAAGGCCGAACACGCGGGCCTGGATCAGCGCGTGCAACTCGGACAGATTCTCGTTCTTGTGGAGAGGGGGTTCGTACAAGGCGGCCTCGTCGCCCGCTCATGTGGGCCATTTCGTCGCGAATGTTAATACCGTCTCAGGCACTGATTGACGAAAATCGCTCCACGTTCGGCAATTCCGCCCGCTATCCTTCCGCGCGCCGATTGTGGAGCCTGCGCTCCCAGTCGAGCGCCTGGGCCACGATCTCATCGAGATTGTCGCGGGCAGGCTTCCAGCCCAGCACGCTCCTCGCGCGCTCGGCTTTGGCGACGATGGCCGCCGGATCGCCGGCGCGCCGTCCGGAGACTTGAACCGGAAAATCGACCCCCGACACGCGCTTCACGACCTCGACCACCTCCTTGACCGTCTCTCCGTGGCCGTAGCCGCAATTGCAGACGACGCTCTTGCCCCCCGCCCGCAGATAGGCGAGCGCCGCCAGATGCGCATCGATCAGGTCGGTGACCTGGATATAGTCGCGCACGCAGGTCCCGTCGCGGGTCGGATAGTCGTCGCCGAATATCTCGATCCTGGGATGGAGGCCGAGCGCCGTCTGGACGGCCCGCTTGATCAGATGGGTCGCGTTGGGCGTCGACTGGCCGAGGCGGCCTTTTGGATCGGCGCCCGCCACGTTGAAATAGCGCAGCGCGACATAGCGGAAGTCGTAGGCTTTGGATGCGTCCTCGAGCATCCATTCGACCATCAGCTTGGAGCGGCCATAAGGCGAAATCGGCTTGAGCGGCGCCTCCTCGGACACCGGCTCGGCGCCCGTTTCGCCGTAGACCGCCGCGGTCGAGGAAAAGATGAAGGTTTTCACCCCGCCCTCGACCGCCGCCTCGATCAGCGTGCGCGCGTTCGAGACATTGTTGAGATAGTAGCCGAGCGGGTCCGTGACCGATTCCGGCACGACGATTTTGGCGGCGAAATGGGCGATCGCGTCGATGCCGTGCTCCCTAATCAAACGCGCGACCAGCCCCTTGTCCCCCGTGTCGCCGACCACGAGCCTCGCCCCTTCGGGCACGGCCCAGGCGAAT
>DATNBG010000203.1:0-6323 GCA_035572075.1 Roseiarcus sp.
CAGATCGTTGCCGGCAGACGAGAGGAAGTCCATGAGCGCGCCCGTGTCCAGTCCCGTCTGGGGCCATGGCCGGGCAGGGGAAGGCGCCTTCGATCGCGGCTCGAGGTCGAATGCGGCGAAAACCTTCGGCGTCGGCGCCAAGACTCGCGGGTTGACGAGAACCGCGAACACCTCCGGCAATCGAATCGCCGGACCGAGCTTATCGCCGACGCCGCTCATGATCCGGGCTTGCGGATCAAGACAGGCGAGGACATCGGCGCCGGTCTCGGCGGCGGCGGCGCGCACCCTCGGATCGCCGGCCGGCAATCCGGCCTCGTTCGCCATGAGCCGCAAGGCCGCCGCCGCATCCGCGGAGCCTCCGCCAAGTCCGGCCGCGACCGGCAGATGCTTGATCAGCCGGAAGCGGCCGATCCTCAGCCCAGGCGCGTGTCTCGCGAGCGCGCGCGCGGCGCGCGCCACCAGATTCTCTTCGAGAGGCCCGGCGTCGCCGGCCCGAGGACCGAGAACCGCGAGAGCGAGGTCGCCGCCGGGCTCGAACCCGACCCAGTCGCATGAGCCAGCGAAGGCGACCAGACTCTCGAGATCGTGATATCCGTCGGCGCGGCGTCCGATCACCCGCAAGGTCAGGTTGATCTTGGCCGGCGCCCGCAGCCACCGCATCGGAGCGGAATGACGAAGGCTCAGCCCCCGCCTTCCTTTTGCGCCGAGGAGGAGCTTGGCGTTTGCGTCGGAGCGCCTGAGGCCGCCGGGCCGGCCGTGAGGTCCGGCAGTCCATCCTTGATCTTTTTCTCAATCTCGGGGAGATCCTCCGGGTCCGGCTTCATGTCCCGGGCGTGATTCCATTGGAAGTGCGCTTCGAGGCGGCGGTTGACCCGCCAATAGGCGTCCCCCAGATGATCGTTGAGAACCGGGTCGGCCGGCTTCAGACTGACCGCCTTCTCCAGGGTCTCGGTCGCTTTGGCGTATTGTCCCAGTTTGTAGTGGGCCCACCCGAGGCTATCGACGATATAACCGTCGTTCGGGCGCAGCTCGACCGCGCGGCGAAGCATCTTGAAGGCTTCTTCCAGATTCATTCCCTTATCAACCCACGAATAGCCAAGATAATTCAGAACAAGCGGCTGATCCGGGTAGAGTTCCAGCGCCTTCTTGAAGTCCGCTTCGGCTTTGGGCCATTGCTTGGATCGCTCGTAACAAATCCCTCGGAAATAAAACAGGGTCCAGTTTTCCCGTTGCGGAATCCCGACAGCCGCGATCGCCTTGTCGTAAGTCGCGGCGGCCTCGACATATTTCTTCTGGGATCGCTGCAGCTCGGCTAAGGCGCTGAGCGCCTCGACATCGTGCGGCCTGGCCGCGACAATATCGGTCAGGCGTTGCGTCGCCTCACCGGTCTTTCCCATCGAGTCGAGCTCGAGCGCGATCTGGATATCCGCCCCCAGCTTCAATGGGGATGACGAGGGGACCAGATCATAGGCGGCGATCGCCTGGTCGCCCTGCTTGAGCTGCTCGAAAAGACTGGCGAGCGTCACCGCGGTCAGGTCGTTCGAGGGCCGAAGATAGAGCGACAGCCGCAGATAGACGAGCGCCGGAAGCTCGTCTCCTCCCTGGCGGCTGCCCGCGCTTCCCAGGCCATAGAGCGCCTCTGCCGCGCCCTCCTTCGCGGAGTGAACGAGCGGATCGAGCTTTTGATGCGCGTTCAGCTCGGCAAGCGCCTGCTCGACGAGCGGATGGTGGGGAACAATGAGCGCGAAGTCCTCGTATATTTTGGTCGCTCCGGCCACATCGCCCTGCGCCGCCAGGACCCGCGCGTAGGCGTCGGCGAATCGCAGGCTGTTCTTGTCGGTTTCATACGCGGACTTGAGCCTCCGCTGGGCCTCGGCGGAGTTTCCGACGAGGCCCGCGACCAGCCCCGCGTGATAGTCGCGAAAGGCGATGAGCGACCGATCGCGAACGCGCTCGAGAGCGTCGAGGGCGTGGCGGATGTCGGACTGCCCGGCATAGGACCAGGCGACAAGGAGGGCCGTCGTCAAATCGCGCGCGCGCAATCCGTCGGCGGCGCCGAGGTGGGCTCGCGCCGCCGCGAATTGCCCCTGCCCGATATCGCGAACCGCCAGCGCAAGGCGGGCCAAGTTGTTGTTCGGATCGCGCTGAAGCAGCTTCTCGCCTAGAGAACTGGCGCTCGCTTCGTCCCCGTTGGACAGGGCGGCGGCGAAGGCGCGTTCGAGCAGATCGGGATTTCGCGGATCGGCCCGAAGCGCCGCCCGGTAGTAGACTTCCGCCGCGCTCGTGTCCCGGTCGGCGCTGGCGATCAGCGCCGAGAGATAGTTTCCGGGCTGGCTGTCTCCGATCGCAAACTTTTCCGATCCTTCGGTCTGGATCGCGGCGGCGGAGGCTGCGCCGCTGACGAGCGACAATGTGCACGCCAGGATAAGGGCTGCGCGCGGCGTCCGGCGTTGAGATCGGCTCTGCATGTCTCACGATTCCCAAGAATGTCAGTCAGCAAACAGGCGCGGGCGAGGCGTTCTTTCAGACTCTCGCTGACAGTCGAAAATGGCGTTTTTGCGCCGCGGCTTCACATATCGGGATAGTTGGGTCCGCCTCCGCCCTCGGGCGGGACCCAGTCGATGTTCCTGGCCGGGTCCTTGATGTCGCAGGTTTTGCAATGGACGCAATTCTGAGCGTTGATGACAAAGCGCGGCTCGGCCCGGCTCGCCTCGTTCGCGTAGACGACCTCGTAGACCCCGGCCGGGCAATAGAGCCGCGCGGGCTCGCCGTAGCGGGGGAGGTTGTCGCGGATCGGGACCTCGGGATCGCGCAACCGAAGGTGGACAGGCTGATCCTCTTCGTGATTGGTGTTGGAAAGATAGACGGAAGATGCTTTGTCAAAGGTTAAGACGGAATCGGGCTTGGGGTAGGCGATCGGCGTCACTTCGGACAAGGGCTTGAGCGTGTCGCTGTCCGGCTTGCCGTGCTTGAGCGTGCCGAAGATCGACGCCTTGAACAATTCGTTGGTCCACATATCGAAACCGCCGAGCCCGACGCCTAAGACGAGGCCGTATCGGGACCAGAGCGGTTTCGCGTTGCGCACCTTGTAAAGATCGCGGCCGATGTCCGAGCTGCGCCAGGCGCCCTCGTAATCGCCGAGCTCGTCGTTGGCCCGGCCGGCCTTCAGCGCTTCATGGGTCTTTTCCGCGGCCAGCATGCCCGACAGGATCGCGTTGTGAGAGCCCTTGATACGGGTGAAATTCACGAAACCGGCCGCGCAGCCGATGAAGGCCCCGCCCGGAAAGGCGAGTTTTGGAACCGACTGCCACCCGCCGGCGGCGATCACCCGCGCGCCATAGCCGATCCGCTTGCCTCCGGCGAAGGTCCCGCGCACCAGGGGATGGGTCTTGAAGCGCTGGAACTCGTCGAACGGGGAGAGCGTCGGGTTGTCGTAGTTGAGATGGACGACGAACCCGACCGAAACCAGCCGGTCGCCGTAGTGATAGATGAACGAGCCGCCGCTTGCGCCCTTCGACAAGGGCCAGCCGAAAGAGTGCTGAACGAGACCCGGCGAAAAACGGTCTTGCGCGACCTGCCAGAGCTCCTTGAGACCGATCCCATATTTCTGCGGCCCGCTTGCCTGATCGAGGCCGTAGCGCGCGACCGCCTGTTTCGACAGCGAGCCGCGCGCCCCCTCCGCGAGCAGCACATATTTGCCCAAAAGCTCCATGCCCCGGGTGAAACCGGCCTTGGGACGCCCGTCGCGGCCGACCCCCATGTCGCCGGTCGCGACGCCAACCACCTCGCCTTTGTCGCCGTAGAGAAGCTCGGTCGCCGCAAATCCCGGATAGATCTCGACCCCCAGCGCCTCCGCGCGCGTGGCCAGCCAGCGGGCGACCGCGCCGAGCGAGCCGATGAAATTGCCGTGGTTGCTCATCAATCTCGGCATCGCCCAATTGGGGAACCGGATCGCCGACTTCTCGGTCAGATAATAGAACTGATCCTGAACGACCTCGGTCTTGAGCGGGCACTCGGCATCGGCGCGCCAGTCCGGGGTCAGCCGGTCGAGGCCGATCGGATCGATCACCGCGCCCGAGAGGATATGCGCGCCGACCGTCGAACCCTTCTCGACGATGACGACAGAGGTCTCGGAATTGAGCTCCTTGAGTCGGATCGCCGCCGCAAGACCCGCCGGACCCGCTCCGACGATCACCACGTCGTAGCTCATCGATTCCCGCGGGGGCAGTGTGGGTTCCTCGGTCATCGTCCCTTCGCGGTCAGAAGGCGCTTTCGGGGCTCAGTATGATAGTGTCGCGCGGCCGCGCAAGCGCTGAAACCAAGCCGGACTTTTCATGCCTTCGACAAAGGAACCCAACAACCGTGAGCTCAGCGCGCTCGAGGCCGCGGAAGCGCTTCGCTGGTGGATACGGGCGGGCGTCGCCGACGCGCTCGACGATGAGCCGCATGACCGGTTCGCCGACAGTATTGTCCCGGGCGAAGATGAGCGGGCAGCCGCGAAGCCGCCGCCGCGGGTAAGCGGGTCCTCTCCGCCGGCGGTCGGGACTCGGACTTTGTATCAAAGGGCTATCCGCGCCGCGCCGCCCGACGCAGCGGAGACTTCGGCTCGCGCGCTGGCTCGAAGCGCGAGCGATCTGGACACTCTGCGCTCGATCATGGCCGACTTCGACGGGTGCCCCTTGAAGCGGACCGCGACCCAACTCGTCTTCGCGGACGGCGTCCCGGGATCGCGGGTCATGTTCGTGGGCGAAGCGCCGGGAGCGGAGGAAGACCGGCTCGGGCGCCCATTCGTCGGCAGGGCGGGGCAGTTGCTCGACCGGATGCTGGGCGCGATCGGCCTCGATCGACAAAGCGTCTACATCGCCAATGTCGTTCCCTGGCGCCCGCCCGGCAATCGGACCCCGACGCCCCAGGAGACGCAAGTGTGCCTGCCTTTCATGGAGCGGCAGATCGAGATCGCCGATCCGGAATTTCTCGTTTGCCTTGGCGCCTCCGCGCTTCGCACCCTTCTCGGCGTCCAGGCCGGGATCATGCGGGCGCGGGGCTCATGGTTCACTTATGCGATGCAAGGCGGCCGCGGGATCCGCGCGCTCGCCATGCTCCATCCGGCATTTCTGCTGCGCCAGCCGGCGCACAAGCGGTTCGCCTGGGCGGACCTGCGGGCGCTAGCGAAAGCGCTCGAGACTTCGTCGCGCTGAAAGCGGGGGCGAGTGCACGACTAGGCGGGGAGATAGATCAATCTGATCGTGTTCTCGCCTAGCCGATCGCTCGCTACGAGACGAAGGGGCGCGCGAGGGCCGGTGAAGAATGGCTTGCCGCGACCGAGCACGAAGGGGCGGAGGTAGAGTCGATACTCATCGATAAGGCCAAGCTCGCTCAAACTCCCGGCCAGCTCGGGTCCGCCCACTTCGATCTCCCCGCCGAGTCGGGCCTTCAGCCCCCGCACCGCCGCCTCAAGGTCGCCCTCGACGAGTGTAGCGTTGGGTCCGACGGACTTCAGCGAGCGCGACACGACCCACTTTGGCTGGCCCCGCCAAGCCGCCGCATAGTCGCGCTCCTCGGCATTCCAATCAGGAAGGTCTTCGTCCCAGTAGCGCATCACCTCGTACATGCGGCGCCCGTACACCATGCCGGTGAGCCCGCGCACGTCCTCTATGAAATGACGAAAGAGCCCGGGCTCCGGCGGCATGACCTCATGATCGACGTAGCCATCGAGCGACTGGTTCAATCCGAAGACGAGCTTCGCCATGGCGCGACACCTTCACCTCAGGGTTTTCAGACTAGTTTTGAGCCGACGCTCTCAACGATCGCGCCTGCAACGGCCGATTCGACAAAATTGCGTCAGGTTCTAAGGCGCAGCCGCATTCAGCGAGACATGGCCGGCGCGGCTTTCGCGGACCAGCTCGCCCTTCAGCGCTCTTGCGATCAGGCTGCGCGTCTCCTCGAGCCCATAGATCGCGATGAACGATCCGAGGCGCGGCCCCTGACTTTCGCCGAGAAGCACGGCATAGACCATGTTGAAGAACTCGTTCGACACTCCTGGCCGCGCCGCCGTCGCTCCCCTGGCGGAAAAATCCTGATAGCGGGGAATGGGCCGCGCGATGTCGTAAAGCGCGTGCTGGATGTCGTCCGCGCTCGCGCCCGCCGGCATCTCCGCGAGCCGGGACGAAATCCGGGCAAGCACGCCGCGCTCGACCTCGTCCGCCTCACGGTAGCGCTTTTTGGGGGCGACAAAATCGCGAAAATAGGCGACCGCGTAGCGAACCAGGCTGTCGAGCCGGGGATGGGTCTCCGGCGACGCCGAGGGAGCGTAGCGGCGAAGG
>DATNBG010000204.1:0-2215 GCA_035572075.1 Roseiarcus sp.
TTCAGGCCGGTCGCCTACGGGGTCGACCGGACGACGCACTTAATCGACATGGACCAGGTCGAGGCGCTTGCGAAGGAGTACAAGCCGAAGCTCATCATGGGCGGCGGCTCGGCCTATGCGCGCTTTTGGGACTTCGCGCGCTTCCGGGCGATCTGCGACGCGGTTGGCGCGTTTTTTGTCGTCGACATCGCCCATTTCGCGGGCCTCGTCGCCGGCGGCGCGCACCCTTCGCCGTTCCCGCACGCCCATGTCGTCACCACCACCACTCACAAGACGCTGCGAGGCCCACGCGGGGGCATGATCCTGACCAATGACGCCGACCTCGCCAAGAAAATCAATTCGGCGATCTTTCCCGGCCTCCAGGGCGGGCCGCTCATGCATGTGATCGCCGCCAAGGCGGTGGCGCTGCGCGAGGCGCTCACCCCCGAATTCAAGGCTTACGCCCATGCCGTGGTCGCCAACGCCAAGGCGCTCGCGGAGCCGATCCTCAAGGGCGGTTATAAGCTCGTGACCGGGGGCACCGACAATCACCTGATGCTGGTCGATCTGACGCCCAAAGGGCTGACCGGCAAGGCCGCCGAGGCCGCCCTCGACCGCGCCGCCATCACCTGCAACAAGAACGGCATCCCGTTCGATCCGCAGAAGCCCATGGTGACCTCAGGCATCAGGCTCGGCTCGCCCGCCGCCACTTCGCGCGGGTTCGGGACGGCGGAGTTCGCTCAAGTCGGGCGCCTGATTGTCGAGGTCCTGGACGGCTTGGCGGCCAACGGCGAATCGGGGAATGTGGCGATCGAGGCGAAGGTGCGCGCGGACGTCGCCGAACTCACCCGGCGGTTCCCGATTTACTGAGCGCAAATTGCATTTTGGTCGAACCGGGATCGTCATTGCGAGCGAAGCGAAGCAATCCAGGAGTCGTCAGGCGTCCCGGCCTCCTGGATCGCCGCGTCGCTTCGCTCCTCGCGATGACGATTCCATCTGAACGCCGCGCGCACTAGGGCGCCCGGCCGGTCTTTCTAAGGGCGGGCCCAGATGCGATGCCCCTATTGCGGCGGCCTCGATACGCAGGTGAAGGACTCCCGGCCGACCGAGGATTCCTCGTCGATCCGGCGGCGGCGCATCTGTCCCGACTGCGGCGGCCGCTTCACCACGTTCGAGCGGGTGCAGCTGCGTGAGCTCATGGTCGTCAAGAAGAACGGACGCCGCGCGCCGTTCGACCGCGACAAGCTCACGCGTTCGGTTGAGGTCGCTTTGCGCAAGCGGTCGGTCGAGCCCGAACGCATCGAGCGGATGATCAACGGCGTCGTGCGCCAGCTCGAGAGCCAGACCGACGGCGACATTCCGACCGAGCGGATCGGCGAACTGGTGATGGAGGGCCTAAAAGCGCTCGACGACGTGGCCTACGTGCGCTTCGCCTCGGTCTACCGCAATTTCCGCGAGGCGCGAGACTTCAACGCCTTCGTGGGCGAACTCGAGGCCGAGCCCGAATCCCCCGCGAGGCCCGAGACCCGGCGTCAACGCCGGGACGCGCCCGCTTCATGAGCGAAGGCGCGGACCCTGACGAGGATCTGCGCTGGATGAATGCCGCGCTCAACCTGGGATCCCGGTCGCTCGGCCTCACCGCCCCCAACCCCGCCGTCGGCGCGATCCTGGTGAAAGACGGGGCGGTCGTCGGGCGCGGAGCGACGGCGCCGGGCGGAAGGCCGCACGCGGAGCGGGTCGCGATCGATGAGGCGGGCGAAGCGGCGCGGGGCGCAACGCTCTATGTGACGCTCGAGCCCTGCTCGCATATGGGCCGCTCGCCTCCCTGCGCCGAGGCGATTGTCGCGGCGGGCGTCAGCCGCGTCGTCTCGGCGATGGAGGACCCCAATCCGCTGGTGAGCGGGCAGGGGCACGCGCGCTTGAGGGCGGCGGGGATCGCCGTCTCCGCCGGCGTCGGCGCGGCTCACGCGCGGCGCGACCATCGGGGTCATATCCTCAAGGTGACGGCGGGGCGGCCGTGCGTGGCGCTGAAGCTTGCGGAGACCGCGGACGGCTTCGCCTCCGCCGGGCCGCACGACCCGCGCCTGCGCATCACCGGGCCGATCGCGGACCTTCGGGTTCAGGTCATGCGCTCGACGCATGAGGCGATCATGGTCGGGATCGGCACGGCGCTCGCCGACGATCCCGCCCTGACCGTGCGGCTTCGCGGCCTCGACCGCAAGCCGCTCAGGGTCGT
>DATNBG010000205.1:0-2225 GCA_035572075.1 Roseiarcus sp.
CGACCACGTCCTTAAGCCCGATGACCGCGACCAATTGCTCTTCCGAACGCGCCAGCACATTCGAGGAATCGAGAGCCGCGACCCGCCCGCGCAGGCTATTGCCGTTGGCGTCGCGCGGGCTCAACCGCCAGACCGCCGACCACTCGCCGACGTCCGACCAGCCGACGTCGGCGGTGAGCACCACGGCCTTCGTGGTCCGCTCCATCACTGCATAGTCGATCGAGATTTTGGGCGCCTTCGCGAAGGACTCGTGATCGAGGACCACGAAGTCGAGGTCCTTTCTCGAAGCCTGCACCGCCTCCGCCGTCGCGCTCGCGATCTGGGGCTCGAAACGCTGAAGCTCCTCCAGCATGACGTCGGCGCGGAAGACGAAATTGCCCGAGTTCCAGAGGTAGCCCTCATCGATGAAGGCGCGCGCGCGCGCTTCGTCGGGCTTCTCCACGAAGCGCTCGATTTTTCGCAAGCGCGGGTCGCGCGCGAGCGGCGGACCGGGTTGAATGTAGCCGTAGCCAGTCGCGGGATGGTCGGGCGTGACGCCGAAAGCGACGATGTCGCCGGCCGCCGCCGCCGCGCCGGCTTGAGCGCAAAGCCGGGCGAATTCCTTGCCGTCCTCGAACACATGGTCGGCGGCGAGCATGGCGACGACCGCCGCCGGATCGCGGGCCTGAGCCCAGGCGGCAGCGGCGCCGACCGCGGCGGCGCTGTCGCGCCGGTCGGGTTCGAGCAGGATCGCAGCCTCCGCGCCGATCTCCCGCAATTGCTCGGCGACGCGAAAGCGATAGGCGAAATTGGTGATGACGACGGGGCGGTCGAACACCTCTGTATCGCGGACCAGGTTCACGATCGACTGAAAGGTCGAACGCTGGCCGATCAGGGGAATGAATTGCTTGGGCAAGCTTTCCCGCGATTCCGGCCACACTCGGGTCCCTGACCCGCCGCACATGATCACCGGCATGATTTTGGTCACGCATGTCCCCGGGGCGTTAGGGTCCGCCAGATTCCTCGATCGACGAGCTGGCAGACTCTCAAGTCCTCCGGTTCCGCAGCGTTCGCGAAAACCGGCTTCAATCGGCCAGCGCGGTGCGCTCTTCCTCTGCAATTACGGCCGCGCCAAGTCAATGCTTAGCCTTCGATGGACAATCGACGGCGGCCTTCAAAAGTCGGTCGGGGCGCCGCCTTCCGCCTTGCGGCGGGCGACGAAGGCGGCAAGGGCGTCGAGCCGTTCGGGCCCGATTTCTGGGGCGACGAAATCACGCAAGCGCTCGGCGACGATGCGCTCGGCCGCGTCGAGCGCGGTCGGGGAACCCGCTTCGCGCCAGGTCTCGTAGTTGCGCCAGTCGGAGATCATCGGCGAAAAAAAGGCGGTGCGGTAGCGCGCCTGGGTATGCGCTGCGCCGAAGAAGTGCCCGCCGGGGCCGACCTCGCGCATCGCGTCCAGCGCCAGCTCCGATTCGTCCACGCGCATCGGCTTGAGGAACTCGGCCACCATCGCCAGAAGGTCGGCGTCGAGCGCCATCTTCTCGAACGAGGCTTGCAGGCCCCCCTCCATCCAGCCCGCGCCGTGCATGAGCAGGTTGACGCCGCCCATGATCGCCCCCCAGAGCGAGAACACGCTCTCGTAGGCCGATTGCGCGTCGAGCGAATTGGCGGCGTTGGTGTTCGAGGAGCGATAGGGCAGGCCAAGGCGGCGCGCGAGCTGCCCGCCGACGATCGCGGTTTTCATGTATTCGGGGGTGCCGAAGGCCGGCGCGCCCGACTTCATGTCCACGTTCGAGGTGAACCCGCCATAGACGAATGGCGCGCCGGGCCGGGCGACCTCAGTCATGACCAGGCCCGCGAGCGCCTCGGCATGCTGTTCTGCGAGCGCGCCGGCGAGGGTCACGGGCGCCATGGCGCCGGCGAGCGTGAACGGCGTCATCACCACGACCTGGTTGCGGCGCGCCATCTGGATCATCCCCTCCAGCATCGGCGTGTCGAGTCTCAACGGCGACGACGAGTTGATGACCGTGAACAGCGAAGGCTCGCGCTCCAGCGTCTCGTCGTCGAGCCCGCGGGCGATCCTGGCCATCTCGATCGCGTCGAGAATGCGCTCGCGCCCGAGGCTGTAGGCGTGGATCGGCTTGTCGGACAGCGTCAGCATGTCGAACAGGGCGTCGAGATGGCGGACGGAGGGGTGGATGTCGGTGGGCTCGACCGGATAGCCGCCCCAGAAGTGAATCGAATCG
>DATNBG010000206.1:0-2576 GCA_035572075.1 Roseiarcus sp.
CAAACCGCGTCTTCACCTCCTACAAACAGATCGTCGACCTCTGCTGCGACGCCTGGAACAGCCTGGTCGATCAACCCTGGCGCATCATGTCCCTCGCCACCCGCCAATGGGCCCATGCGTCATGATCAGTGAGTCTTGGTAGAAGTCCTCGACATGATGGGCGAACTCAAGCTCTATGGCGTGAAGGCCGCCTACGACGAAACGCTCGCGACCGCGCTCAAGCGCCAGCATGAGCCGCAGCGCTCGCAGACAAGTGTACGCAGTCTGCGCAAGCTTGACTGCGCGGCGTCTTCCTGCGCGCCGAGATCTCGGAGAAACAGACGCGGTCGATCAAGTATCAGATCACGGCCTCCAAGCTGCCGGTCGCCAAAGACCTCAACGATTTCGCGTTCAAGGACACGCCGATCAACGAGGCCCTCGTTCACGACCTCGGCGGCGGCTTCATCGCCCAGCAGCGCAAGGCGGTGTTTATCGGCGGAACCGGCGCCGGCAAGACGCACGTGGTGATCGCTATCGCGCGAAGCTGCATTCGCGCCGGATCGCGCTGACGGTTCTTCACCACCGTCGATCTCGTCAACCAGCTCGAGGACGAGGCGCGCGCCGGGCGGCAAGGGCGCATCGCCGACCATCTCACCCAAATGGACTTCGTCGTCCTCCACGAACTCGGCTATCTCCCGTTCGCCCAAGCCGGCGGTCAGCTTCTCTTCCACCTCGTCAGCCGGCTCAACGAGCGCACCTCGATCCTCGTCAGCGCTGATCTTCACCTTCGGCGAATGGCCGAGTGTGTTCGGCGACCCAAAGATGACCACGGCCCTCCTCGATCGCCTCACGCATCACTGCGACATCGTCGAGACCGGAAACGAAAGCTGGCGCTTCAAGAACCGCACCTGACCAACCAACCACGCCCGAGTCTCACCGACCTGCGCTCGCCCCGGCTGCCCAACCCCTGCCAGCTTCGCCGGGGCGAGCGCTAGTCGTCAGCGCCCGTCCCGAAGAGGGGTCCCTATTCAACGCAAATCCGGGCTCCCGTTTCGGTGATCATTGACAGGTCATAGAAGGCTCTGAGATCGGGGTCGTGCCGGGCGGCGCTTTGGGCCGGCATGTAGAGAGCGTTACGCGGGCGCCAACGGCCGCCCCGGATGTGACGGGCGCCGTTGGTCTCGCCGGAGTCGCAGGCGACCGGAGCGAGGCCGCCGAGCATGGCGTTTCTTTCGCCGAGAGCGTTCCGATCTCTTGCAATTCGACGATGGTTGCAGCGGCGGTTGTCTCGCCGACGCCTGGAATGGAGACGAGGATTTCGAAGCGCCGGGCGAGCGCGCGCAACTGACGATTGAGCTCGCGGACCAGGCATTTGGTCTTGCTGGCGCCCAGCGGATTGAGGAGCGCGGTGCGTTCGTCGCTCGCCGCCAGATGGCCGCACACGAGCTCTTGTAGGCTCTCGAGGAGTTCGCTCGGCGGCTCGGTGACCGCGGGATTAGGCTTTCGCCGAGGATGGCCAGCATGCGTGCGTCGACGAGGTCGGTCTTGGCGAGCGTCCCGATCGCCTCGGCGAAGAGCCGCGAGCGCTGGAACCCATCCCATTCAGGCGTTGGCCGTGATCGTCTGGATCACGGCTTTCTTCTCACGCCGGCGCCGGCTGATCGCGAGCGCGGCGAGCGTCACGACATAGGGGACGATGTCGGTGAGCTGGTTCGGCAGGCCCTCGCCCTGAAGCCGAACCGAAAGCGAGTCGGCGGCGCCGAACAGGACGCAGGCAAGGGAGGCCCAGAGCGGATGGTTGCGGCCCAGCATCACCGCGACGACGGCGATCCAGCCGCGTCCGCCGCTCATATCCTCGGAGAACGTGTCGACCGCGCCGAGCGAGAGCTGCGCGCCGCCGAGCCCGGCCAGCGCGCCTGCGACGAGCACCGTCACGATCCGATAGCGCAAGACGTCGACGCCCATCGTCTCGGCCGCGCTCGCATCCTCCCCGACCCCGCGCAGGCGCAAGCCCACCGGTGTTAAGAACATCACGATGGTGACGATCGCGACCAGAAACCACGACGCCCAGGTGACCGCCGTCTGGCGCGAAAAAATCCACCCGAGCCACGGAATGGCCCCGATCTGGTCGAAACGGATATGGTGGAGCCCGACGATCGCGGGATCGCTGAAGGTTCCGGAGACGTCGAAGATCTGGCGCAACAGAAAGGCGGTGAGGCCGGAGGCGAGCAGATTCATGCCGATGCAGATGACGACGGGATCGCCGCGGAACACCGTCGCGCCATAGGCGAGGATAAGCGAGAAAACGACCGTGGCCGCGACCGCGACCGCGACGCCGCCCAACGCGCTGCCGAGAAAATAGCTGCCGACGACCGCGCCGAAGGCGCCGACCAGAAGCTGGCCCTCCATCGCCATGTTGAAGACGCCGACGCGGCCGCAGAGCACGCCGGCAAGGGCGGCGAGCAGGATCGGGGTCATCGCCTGGACAGCGGAATTGACCAGGGCCGGAGTGATGAAGCCCATCATGGCGAACGGGGCCCGGCGCCGTGGCGGATCGCGAGGAACAGGATGATGATGGCCTGCACCGCCATGGTGAG
>DATNBG010000207.1:0-2633 GCA_035572075.1 Roseiarcus sp.
CGGCGGAACGTTTCGGCTTCACGTTCGAGGGGATTTTCCGCCAGCACACGATCGTCAAGGGCCGGAACCGCGACACCGCCTGGTTTGCGATGCTCGACAGCGAGTGGCCGGCGCGCAAGGCGGCGTTCGAGCATTGGCTCAAGCCGGACAATTTCGATGGCGCGGGCCGCCAGAAGCGGAAGCTCTCCGAGTTCATGCCGAAGGGAAACAAGTGATGCCGACGATCGCCGAAAAGCGGGCCCGCTTCGCGGAGCTGCATGCCTCTCCCGGCTGCTTCGTGATCCCCAATCCGTTCGACGTCGGCTCGGCCAAATATCTCGCTTCCCTCGGCTTCAAGGCGCTGGCCTCGACCAGCGCCGGCATGGCCTTCGCGGCCGGAAAGGGCGATGGCGCGGTCGACCGCGCCTATGTGCTGAGCCACCTCCGCGACCTCGCGCAGGCGACCGATCTGCCGCTCAACGCCGATTTCGAGGCCGGCTTCGCCCGTGACCCGGAGGGCGTGCACGAGAGCGCGCGGCTCTGCGTCGGCGCCGGCGTCTCCGGCTTTTCGATCGAGGATTACACCGGCAATCCCAAAGCGCCGCTCTATGGTCCCAGCGAAGCGGTCGAGCGGTTGCGCGCGGCGCGGGCGGCGATCGACGCCAGCGGCGAGACAGTGCTGCTCACCGCCAGGAGCGAAGCGATCCTGCGTCAGGCGGGCGGACTGCCCGAGGCTTTGCGCCGCCTCGGGGCTTATGCGGAAGCGGGCGCCGACGTGCTCTACGCGCCGATGGTCAAGACGGCGGCGGAGGTCAAGGAAGTGGTCCGCGTCGCCGGCAAGCTGCCGGTGAACGTGCTCGCCGGCTGGCCGGGATTCACGTTGCGCGAGCTCGAAGATCTCGGCGTGAAGCGGATCAGCGTCGGGGGCGCGCTCGCCCGCGCCGCCTGGAGCGGCTTCATCCGGGCGGCGAAGGACATCGCCGAGCACGGGCGGTTCGACGCCTTCGCCAACCTGCCGACGATGGGCGACATCGCTGGGGCGTTCGAGAAGCGCTCCTGACTTCGTTGGCGAGCCAACCCTGCGCCGCGCGGCTCCCCATGCCCGCGCACAATGTTGCGCGCGCCAATGATTTCATGGGCTTACCTGCTACTTTGCGCAACTTTCCAACTTTCCAACTTTTGTAACTGGCGCGCCGGACGCGATTTGTGGGGCGGCGTCGCTGACGCCCGCCGGCCCGTTTCGCTTCGCGCGGCGGCGAGGCCGAAAAACGAAACCCATTTCGCCAAGCGAAACGAAACGTTTCGCAGGGCATGCCGTAAGCCATTGGAATCCTTATGAGCGACGAATCAGGCATTTCGCGGAATTGTGTGTTTTCAAAGGCTTAGCTTCGGTTTCATTTCGCCGGATTCACGGGTTATGTGTTTTCAATGACTTAGCTCCCTTCTTCGTTTCGCCGCGCAACCCCCAGCCACTCCTCACGGACCTCGCGGCTCAAGGAGCGCGACGACGCGTCTCGGAGGCTGAATTTCATTATAACAGAAATATTTTCACAGTATTTTGGATTTGTCAAGACCTTGTTTTGCCGCAGCGGTAAGTCGCGCGGCGGATGGTCGCCCTTGCCAAGGTGTGCCGCAGTCTGGACCTGCCCCTCCCTACGGCGGCGCGATTTCCGGCCGTCACGCCCGCCGCTTGCGCGGGGTTCCCAGGAACGCCTTGCGCAAGGCCTCGTCGACGCGGGCGTTGTAGCCGCGTCCGCTCGCCTTGATGCTCGCGACGACGTCGGCCGACAGGCGAAACCCGATATGCACTTTGGGGGTCTCGGCCTTCGGGCGGCCGGTTTTCCCGCGATGGCGTTCAATCGCCTCGACCAGCTCCGGCATCGCCTCGCGGATCGGCTTCATCTTGCGGATTTCGGCGAGGGTCAGCTCGCGAACCTCGCCGTCCTCATCAATCGGCGGTCCTTTCCGCCTGGGCTCGCTCATAGCGCCTCACCTCTCGATCGTTTGCCTTGCGCAGGCTGATGACCCGAAATGCGTCGCCTCGGACGCTGAAGCAAGCGACGTGCAGCCTTCCTTCCAGGAGGACCAGCGCCCTGTAGCGATCCTCGCCGTAGTCACGCCGCGCAAACGTCTCTTGTTGCTGCGGTCCCGCCGCCCCGAGCGGCCTCCGGCCGGGTCAGCGACCCGGCCCCTACACGGGCGCTTCCCCCGCAAAGCCGCAGGCCGTGAGCGTTTCCAGCATGTGCGGGGGCGCGGGCGCCTCGGCTTCGACCGGCGGCTTTGTCTGCGAGAGCGGCACCACGACCTTGCGGGCCAGCAATTGCAGGGGCAGGTCCGCACGCGCGCCGTAGATCGCATCGCCAAGGACCGGCCAGCCTTGCGAAGCGCAGTGGACGCGCAATTGATGGGTGCGCCCGGTCCTGGGCTCGAGTTCGAGCCAGGCGACCGGCGCGCCGCCCCAGACGCCGCGCCCCTTGACGCGCCAGAGCGTCAGCGCCTTTTGGCCTTGAGGGTCGACCTTCATCCACCAGCCGCGCCTGTCGTCGAGCCGGCCGAGCGGGAGATCGATCGTCCCCTCCTCGCCCTCGGGCGCGCCGTTCACGATCGCCCAATAGGTCTTGGCGACCCTGCCCTGCTTGAACAGGCGCCCCAAA